>CAZKKD010000097.1:0-11150 GCA_964553265.1 uncultured Planctomycetales bacterium
CGCGGTAAAGCGCGTCTTGCTGCCGGCATACAGAAACTGGGCCTTCGTGCCCGGAGAAACCCAAACCGAATACTCCTGGCTCTCCGGGTCAATCGGCACGTCCTGAAACGGCTTCTTGTCGCTCCAGGCCACCCAGTACTCCAGCTCCCCGTCGGTGCTGCGGATGCAACTGTAGTCCATCCCTTCGGTCCCGAAGAAGGGCTGCAGGTGCGGTGCGACCGCTTCGCGGAACTGCTCGACGTACGGCTTCATCATCCGCTCATAGACAAGGTGATCGTTTGCGTTGCTCGGTCCGCCGTCCTTCGGCACCGCAAACGGAAGGCGCACCACGTTCGGCAGGTCCACCTCCGACGCGGCGTCGACAATCACCAGCCCGCCGGCGGCCTGAAAGGCTTCCATCGCCTTCTGCATGGGTTCGGAGAGGCCATGCTCGATCTGGAAGAGGAAGATCGCCTTGTAATGCCGGGCCAGGTCCTCGGAATTCGCCTCGCAGTACATGTCGCTGATCACGTGCGCCTGGTAATCCGCTTTCTGCACCAGGTACGGCGCATTCCAGAGCTCGCGGAACGACTCCGATCCGAGGAACTGCTCGCGGAAGGAGCTCACCACCGCGATCTCGTCCGCGCGCTCGATGGAACGGTACAGGTCGCCGAACCGCTTCGGGACTTCGAAGAGGTCGACCAGCACTTCGCAGTGGCTCTTCATCTGCGCCCAGTCGCAGACCACGCCATCCGTGCAGAACACGTTGAGCACACCCACGCCCTGCGGATTGCGGCTGAGGCCCTGCAGCATCAGCTTCCAGCCGTTCGCCCGCGTGCGCTGGCCAACCATGTCGATCCCGACCCAGAGGGGATTTCGGCGCTTCGTCCAGCCGAGGGCATAGAGGTCCGCGCCGGTGACGTAGGCGAAGTTCGCCACGCCAAGGTCGCCGTGCGTATCGTTGAGGGTGAAGCTGAGGTCCCGGCCGAAGGTGGCCGGGTACATCCCGCCCCGTGCGCCCATGCCCCACGACAGGCCCGAGGTCATGGTCGGATCCGGGATCATCTCCTGCAGCGACGCCCGGATGTTGCGAAAGCGGCGGGGATAGAGGTCGTTCACCCACTGCCCCCAGAGGATCTTCTTGGACTCTTCGCCCTGGAGCGCCATTCCCACGTCCGCCCCGACCTGGAAGCCGGCGGCAAGCCCGAGCGCCGCCTGCCCTTTCCGGTCCATCTCCAGCGCCTCTTCCGCCTTGCTGGTGTCCACCTTCAGCGCACCGACCTGCCGGTTGAACTTCTCCTTCAGCAGGTCCATGCGTTCCTTGTGCACGACATCGAAGCTCGCCACACCGGCCGACGCGTGCACGAAGCCCGTCGTACCGGGCGTCGGCCCGTCGCCGGTGTTGTAGTTGATGCCCATGAAATTCGGGAAACGGCGGAAGGCCATGCCGGTGTGCTCGGCCCACTGGAGCGGATCGGAGTTGTGCCCCTCCCACTTGCCGTCGACGCCGAAGTACAGGATGGCGGGCATCACGATCGGCATGCAGCCGATGCCGTACTGCAGCAGGTACTCGTAGGCGCCCTGGGCCGGATAGGCCGGCTTGCGCAGTTCCAGCGGAAGCGACGGGTCGCCGGTCAGGGGGACGGACTCCCAGCGATCAAAGGCCCCTTCCAGGGGGCTCTTTCCACTCATCAGGCGGTCGCGGATTTCGTTGGAGTAGCTGTTGATGCCGGTCTGGGGAAGCTGCGAAAGAGATTCCTCGTCGTGCAGGATGGCGCCCCACTTCTGGCTGGCGAACAGCTTCATGTTGCTCGCCGGCATGCCGCTGGCAATGATGAGCGGCAGGCGGTTGCTCTCCTGTCCGCCAGCATCTCCCACCAGCTCGTACGTGCCGGGACGCAGCAGACGCGTTTCGAGCACCACCTCGGCATACTTCGCCTCCGCCCCGCCGTGCAGCGGGACCGTCCCGAGGTCGAACGTGTCTTTCTCCGAGACGAGCGAGAGGGCCACGCTGTCGGTCGCCGCCGCATCGGCGCGGGCCCGGATGGAAACCTCCACCCGCTCACCCTCCACGAAGACCTTGCGCATGCGGTCGGTGAAGAGGAAGAAGGGCAGCGTCCCGCGCAGCGACGCGTCCGGTTCGGGCCGATCCGGTGCCGCGTCGCGCACAATCCCGATCGACGCCCCGGCGGTGAAGATCCGGAAGCCGTCCGCACTGCGCTCCCCGTCGGCCACGCGCACGCCGTCGGCCCCGACAAGCACCGGCACCGTCACGCCGGTCGACGTCTCGACGACATACGGTTGCGCGGAGACCGGCAGGTAGAGCCGGACGACGGGACTGCGCCCTGCACTGCCGCGTCCGTCCCGGGACGGGCCCGGCGCCGCCCAGGGGAACCGCTCCTCGTAGACGGTGGCCCCGCCGCTCTTCAGCTTGAGAGAGACCAGGCCGGGCGCACCCTCGTACGGGCAGAGGTTGATGTCCACCGGTCGGCACGGCAGCTTCACCGTCCAGGGGCCGGCCTTCTGGAAGATCGGGTCGGCCGATTCGACCATCCCGTCCGGCCCGGTGGTCAATGCGAGGCCCCCCGGCTGCAGCACGTGCTCGCCGGCGGCAAGGTCGGCCACGATCTCCGCTTTCGGCAGGTTCCCGGATTCCACCTCCCCCGCCCGATCGCTCTTGAAGGCCGGCGCGGCCGCTTCGTCGGCTGCCCCTTCCTCCAGGAGCGCGGGAAGGCCGTCGTCCCCGTCGTCGCCCATCCCCAGGACGGCTTTGTTCTGCCCCTTCCCGACCGGGACGCCGTCGACGTGAAACGTCGTGGGCTGGCGAATGTAAAGCACGCAGCCTTTCGGTTGTTTCTGTTCCTGGCGGACATAGTACTCCAGGGGGACGCCGCGGTCCGCATCCACCAGGCGAATCCGGACCGACTCGCCTGCGGTCAGCCCGGCACAGCAGGACAGAAGAAGCCCGAAGACCACGACGAAACGGTTGATCATGTCGCCTCCTCTCCCCTGCGTATCCAACAGGGTGTTGTGCCCCTGCCCTTCTATTCCTTCTTGTTCATCGCGTCGAGCATCTCCTGCGCCCGCTTCACGTGCCCGCCGTTCGCGTCGAGCTCGAGGATCGTCTGACAGGTTACGCGAAGGGCATCTTCCATGCCGGCGTCCCGCTGGGCCTCGGCCATGGCCCAGAGGACCGAGGTCCGATACCGCGGCGCAAGGTTGGATTCCTGCAACGCTTTGGCGAGCCGTTCCGCAGCTTCGTCGGAACGCTTCTGTCCGCGCATCACGTGGGCGATCCGCTCCAGGGCCCGGGCCTGCCAATGGTCGTTGCCCTTCGCGAGCATCAGCACCTCGTCATAGTTCTCAATCGCGGCATCCGGCAGGCCGGCCTCGCGGTGCATTTCACCGACGGTATACAACACGCCTGCCTTGTGTCCGTCGGGAATCCGCTCGACCTCCAGGCTGCGGCGGAACGCCTTCTCGGCCTCGTCGATCTTCCCCGCCCGCCGCTGGATGTCGCCCTGCAGCTGGCGCGCCCGAAAGCGCCGCCAGTTGTCAGCGTCGTCCCTGCCGGCCACTTCTTCGGCCCGGGCGAAGGCGACGTCGTAGCGCTCGCGGTCGCGTTCGCGTTCGGCAATCTGCATCGTGAGGTCGTCCCGGTCATGCTGCCAGAGGCCCGGCAGCTTCAGGCCCTGCTCCAGGACGGCGATGGCCTTCTCCATCATGTCCTGCCGGCGATAGGCATCGCTCTTGCGCTTGAGCGCATCGGCATGCATGGAAGCGGTCCGCCCCGCGTCGTCCTCCCGCAATTCCAGGATGTTGTCGCAGGCGGCCAGCGCAGTCTCGTAATCCTTCTGGTCCCGGGCGCGATCGAAGAGGACGCGGTTGATCCATGCCTTCTTGCCGGCATCGTCGGCTTCCTTGCGCAAATCAACCAGCATCGCCTTCGCGTCGTCGTAGGCGTCCCGGCGGATCATCATCTTCGCCAGTGCATCGGCCGCGCGGATGCGGTCGTCCATCCGAACCGCCTCGTCCGCGACGAGGTCCTTGTAGATGGCGAACGCTTCGTCGTGCTCTCCCTGCTTCTCATGGGTCCAGGCGATGGTCTTCAGCAGATCGCCGCGCTTGTCGGCCGGCGCATCCTTGAGCGCTTCCTGCAACAGCCTTCGGCCTTCCTTGACCGGATCGATGCGCTCCACCAGGAGCTTCGCCCGCTCGATGGTGGCCTCCGCCGCGTCGCCCGGCCCGAGGCCCGGCGTGGACGCGGCGGCGGCGTACAGGTCCGCGGCCGGTCCGTAGGCGTCCATCCGCTTCAGCAGGTCGGCCAGCTTTTCCCGGAGTTCGGCAATGTCCGCCGGGGCCAGGAAACGGTCTCCCTGAATGGCGCTTTCGAGGTAGGTGCGCGCCGCGCCGGGGCCTTCGTCCGGCAGGATGGCCGCGACCGTCCAGAGGTACGCCTTCTTGCGGTCGCCGGTTCCCAGGTCCGGGAAGTCCTTCAGAAGCCGTTCTACGGCCTGGCGCAGCTCCCGGCTCTTTCCGATGGACGGGGCGATGTCCGCCATCCGGTCGAGCGCATCCAGGATGTAGCGCTGGCGGCCCAGGTCGTCGGCGTACTGGTCGTCGCGCTTCTTCGCGGCGGCGCTGCCGTAGTGCGTCAACGCCTTCTCCAGCTTCTGTTCCCGCTGGTAGGTCTCCGCGATGCGGTACAGGCAGGCGCCCTCCTTCCAGGGCTTGTCGGCCAGCTCCAACGCCTCTTCGAAGGCCGTCCGTGCCTTCGTGGTCTCGCCCTCCTGCAGCAGCGCGTACCCCTTCATGTACGCATCGCCGCACGGGTCGGCGGCCCGGACGGTTCCGGATGCCGCCAGCACAAGCACCAGGACGGCGCCAGTCAGGATCTTCGTTCCGGTTGCTCGCATGGGGTTGCTCCCTTGAGTCTTCATGAAATCCAGTTCACCGTCGCCCATCCCGGGCGCCTACTTCCCCTCGAACGCGAACTCGAGCTCGTTGGCCCAGTGTTCATTCCAGTCCACGTGGAAGGCACGGCTGTTGAAGCGCGAGACGCTGCGTCCGCGCGCAAGCTCCATGGTCGGCCCGCGCGTATCGTGGTTGACGCGGTAGCTGAACTTCACCGGCTTGCCGGCGTCGAGCAGCTTCTTCACTGCCGGGAGTTCCGACCAGGGGATGGCCACCTCGGTGTAGCGGGCCCCCTCGCCGTAGACGGTCATCAGCTTCGCTTCCTTCACCGCACCTTCCAGCGGATGTTCCGGCTGCCGGGGATAGAAGTGCTTGCGCGACATCCCCGGCACCTGCAGGCGCCAGACCTCGAACCCGCCGCCCCACTCCGGCGCCACCATGTTGAGCGCGTACTCGTGGTCCATGCACTTGTACATGGTGAACTTCGGAGGGCGTCCCGGCAGGTTGGTGATCCAGTCCGCCTCTTCGGCGAACGGAATGGCGTTGAAGCCGATCTGGATGTTGTCGAACGGCTCGCCCTGTCCGCCGCTCGGAAGGGTCGGGTGCTTTCGGTAGCTGAAGCGCCGCACCCCCTCGGGCCAGTGCAACTCGTTCCGCTCGATCGGCATGCCGTACTGGTCGGTCTTGGTATGATAGGCCACCTCCGGGTAGTAGAAGACGCTGTCGTCCAGCGTCTCGTGCCGGTAGGTACCCGCGTGCGGGGTGTCGTCAGCCACCTTCGCCGCGAAGTAGAAGTAGTCGTCGTCGTAGGCCAGGAAGCCGACCGCAAAGCCGCCGGCCGCGCCCGCCTCCAGGTCCTCCATGGGCAGCCACGCCTCCTCGGTGAAGGTCCGGCTCGCGGCCTCGTCGGTCTTGATGATCTGCGGGAGCGCCCCCTTCCAGTCGTCCAGCTTCCCGTCGACGGTGATGGTGCGCCGGTGGATCAGGTTGACGCGCATTCCGTCTTCGTGCTTCGAAATCCCGTCCGCCCCCGCGTCGAAGCTGAGCGTCAGCGGATAGGTGTTGTCCGGCCGCGCCGCGCCGTCCACGATGTGCGCCTCGACCGTCTTGGTCTCGAAGGGGGCGAGGGCGAGGGCGGTCTCGTACTCCAGGGTGAGTCCGTCCATCGTCAGCGCCAGCGTCCCCTCCACCGGGCGGTTGAGGATGTTGTGCACGGTGACGCGGAGGACCGGTTTCGTCTCGATGGGCGCCAGCATGTCGTGCGGGATGAGCTCCACCGGCTCCAGCCCCACGATCCGCCCCTTGCGCACCGCTTCCACCAGCCGCGCGAAGGATCCCTTCTCGTCGGGATCGGCGCGGAGGTAGGTGCCCCGGATGTCCAGGGGAACGCGGATGACGTCGCCCTCGGTCTTCACCTCGTTGCCGTACATGTCGAAGAGGTGGAACGCGGGGTCCGTGGCCGGGATCTCCATCCACGCATCCTGCCGCGAGTTGAGCGCCTTCAGGCGGGCCTGCAGGGCGCTGCGCTTGGCGCGGTCGGACGTTTCGGCAATGGCCGTCTCCAGGTCGGCCGCTTCCTGGCGGAGAGCCGGGTCGTTCTCCTTCTGGCTGCGCACGGTCCGGTAGAGCATGATCTCCGGCCGGTTGAAGAGGTTCCCCACGTCGCCGACAATGACCACGGTCCCGTCATCGGGGTTCCCCTCCAGGCCGTCGAAGGTATAGACCCACGGCAGGCCCTTTTGAAACACAATCTCGCGGAAGTCGCGCTCGCCGATGTACTCCTGCGCGGCCAGGAACGCCGCCGCCGCCGGCCAGGCATACTCGGGCTGCGGGAACTTGTTCTCCACCGTCCCGTCCTCGTGGTAGACCTTCGCGTAATGCTTGCGCCCGTGGGACATGGCGGTGCAGAGGTAGCCGTAGAACACGCCGAGGCTGCGGTCGTAGCCCGCGGCGCGGTTGCTGGCGATGAGCCCGCCGATGCGGTCGTCGGTGTTCGCCACCCAGCTCTCGGTATCCCAGATCAGCACCCGCCCCTTGTAGTGCTTCCGCTCGTTCCATGCGCGGTAGAGGCTCGGCGAAGACATGCCCTGGTAGTGAATGCTGCAGAAGTCAAGGTACTCCGGCCAGAACGGACTGTTCTCCGGGCCTTCGCCGAGAAGCTTGTCCCAGGTGTTGCTGCTCGAGTCGCAGCCGCCGATGAGAACGTCCACGTTCGCATCCTTCCGGGCGCGGTCGACCGCCTTGCCGATCCGCATGTAGATGCTGCGGTAGCGGGGCATGTCCGCCTGCCAGCCGCTGATGGACTTCCCTTCCCACGGCTCGTTCCACAGCATGAAGCCCGTGATCGGCCCTTTCGGCCAGCCGTACTCGCAGGCGATGCCGTAGACGAACTCCTCGAAGTCGTCGTCGAACTCCGGCAGCCAGGCCAGGTCCGGCTTGCCGCCGATCTGGTTGCCCTCCTCGTCGAGATGGGTCCGCCAGCTCCCGCCCTGCCCCTCCATGACCGGGGGATACTTGCCGCCGCCGAACTCCATGACCGCGGTCACCCGGTGTTCCTGCATGTCCTTCATCTTCTCTTCGAGATTCTTCATGTGGTCTTCGTACTGCGGATGCTCGGAGTGGTAGTAGCTCCACCCGAAACGAATCGCCTGGCAACCGAGACGTTCAAGATAGATCGGATCCATGCCGTCCAGCGACTGCTTCGGGAACTGCAGCCGCTTGGTGGTGGGCTGGTGCGCACGGGCATAGCCCATCGCGAAGCTCCGGCCATACTCGCCGAGGTCCAGCACCAGCCCGTACCCGCCCATCGTCTCCGGCAGCGGGGGCGAGATGGTGATGTTCTGCCAGCCGTTCGGCGCCAGATCCACCTCCACGGGGATCGAGCCGAGTTCGCCGAATTTCACGACCTGCGGCTTCCAGACATCCCCCGGGATCCCCTTCGCCCCGTAATGGTACACGTCGAACTTACCCGTCACCCGGATCGGCTTGTTCGTGCGGTTCTGCAACTGGAAGGTAAAGGTCGGCTGCTCGCCCGGATAGAAGACGCCCAGCGGCTTGCCCGTATCCAGGATCACCAGCGCCACATCCGTGATGGCGCGGTCCGGATCGAGCGAAAACACCTCGTCGAAGTCCTTCATGCCCTCGCCGGTGGGAGATCCCGCCCGCACCGCCCACCCCGACCCGAGCGCCAGCACCAGACAGATCCCGGCCAGCAATCGCACCCATCTCCGTTCTCGCACACAGACGTTCATACCGGTCTCCCTGAATGACATCCCGAACGCACACCCCGGTCCCGCGGCAACCCCGGCCATACCCAACTCCTTTCCTGGTTGAGGCATTGCGGTCGCGGCGACCGCATCCACTTTAATAACCCATTAGGGTACCACTGTCAAGCAGTTCTTCCGAAAAGGAAGCATTATTAAACCAAAAAGCGACCACCCCTCCCTCTTTGGTACAAGAAAACTTCCTCAGGAAGGCCAATATTTTCATTTCTTTTCGCTGTATGGAAGATTTCTATGCGATTTGCACAAAAACGGCTTGCTGCCTTGGTCCTTTATCGTATACTAGACCAAAGGAAGCCTCTTTTGGTCTTTTATTGGGCGGAGTATCAAGCCATGTCAGGGCAATCCGGTGCCTCACGCAAGTCCTCCGTCGCCATGCGCCGGCCCGGCCTGCAGGCCTACAGCGACATGCGCCGCCGCATTGCCAGCGGGCGGCTGCCGGTCGGCGAAGCGCTGCCGTCGGAACGCGACCTGGCCGCGGAATACGGCATTGCGCGCAACACCGCCCGCCGGGTCCTGACCCGTCTGCTCGAGGAAGGCCTGATCGAGCGCAGCGGGCCGCGCGAACGCACCGTCGTCGGCCCTCCGCCGAAGTCGAACGGCATGCTGGAGGACACCGTCCTCGTCGTTACCAGCACCAACATCGCCGCACCCAGCCCCGAAACGCTGGAGGGGCACAGCGGCGCAGTCATCGAGGCCAATGCCCTCCAGGGCCTCCGCGACGAGGGCGCCATCACCCTCTCGCTCGACCCCCGCCGCGTCCCGGTCGGCCGGATGAACGAACTGCTCGGCGGCAATCCGCGGGGCTGCATGCTGTTTCCCGACCCGGCCAACGCGGCCCCCTTCTCGGAGCTGGCGGCCGCAATCCGCGGCGCAGGCGTTCCGACGGTCGCCCACGGCGACTGCCGGGCCCTGCCGACGGTCGACACCGTGCGCTCCGATCACGAAGACGGCTGCCGCCGCATCACCCAGTGGCTCCTGGACCGGGGTTGCCGGCGGCCGCTGCGGTTCTGGACGCGAAACGGCGAGGACGCAGCGTCCCCGGACTGGATCCGCCTCCGGGACGCGGGCTACGAGGCCGCCATGCGGGACCGCGGCCTCGTCCCGCCGCCGGCGGTCTTCTGCCAGTTGCCGCCCGGCGCCGGCCGGCGCGACCCCGACGCCATGGCGCACAACGCCCGCATCGCGGCCGGGTACCTGGCCGAGTGGCTCTCCGGCGACGACCCGATCGACGCGATCCTGGTGCTGAGCGACGGCATCGTCAACATGGCCGCCGAGGCGTTGCGCCTCCTCGGACGCACCCCGTTTGACGACGTCCGCATCGCCGGCTACGACAACTACTGGAACGACAGCTGGGTCCACCCCGAGGATCGCATCCCCCCCGACGTCACCGTGGACAAGCACAACCACCGGCAGGGACGCACCATGGCGGAGCTGCTGCAGCAACGCGCACGCGGCCTGTTGCCGCCCGAACCCCAGGAGCGGGTCATCCCCGTCGAACTCGTCACCCCACGCAGCGCCTCCTGACCTCCGGCGCTGCGCGCCTCCCGGCAGCCGCCCGGGTTCGATTCCGTCCTCCCCGCAACGCCCTGCCCTTGGCAACACCTTCTTGTGGTGCACGCCCCCGCGCAACGGCCGGTCCGCCCGCTCTCCACCGGGAAAACCACCCCGGAAGCCATGACCCCATGGCCCGGTGGCATGCCACTTGTAACAGGTTCAGCAGGCCGGCGCCGACAACCCGCCCGCGCCGGACAAACCCGGAGTCCGTCAGAAGGAGAAACCGCCATGGGAATCAAGGATGCCCTGGAAGACCGCTTCGAGACGAAGTTGACCGAATGGAAGGCAGACGTGGAAAAGATGGAGGCCGAAGCGCGCGCCACGGAAGAGGAAGCCCGTGCACGCGAAGCCGAGGCCGAGGGCGTACGTGCACGCGCCCGGCAGGAGCGCAGACGCTACGAGAACATGCGGTCCCTGCGCGAATCCATCGAAGACGCGGAACAGCGTCTCGCCGAGTTGCGGAAGTCGGGAAAGGAGTCGCTCGCTTCGGCCCGACAGGAGCTCGAGTCCAAATGGAAGGAGCTGGAAGAGCAGATCAGCACTGCCCGGGACTGAGGCCCGGCATGAGAACAGCGTCTCACAAATGAACACCGAGGTAAATCTGGGGACACAAGGTAAATCTGGGGACACAATTCAGGTTTTGCCTCACAAGTCAACCTTCTCCGACAAACTGGTATTGTGTCCCCGGATATCCAAACTCTCCAACGCAGTAATAAGCCCTGGATCCAGCGACGACGCCTTTCGGCGACCTCCTCCAGGCCTTCGAACACGACCCACCGGCACAGCTGGCTTCACGGTGAGATCGGCGATTCCTCGAAGAATGGTTGTCTTCGCCAAGCCCGTGGCACGGACAACTGCCGCAAGCCCACCACGCGGCAGGGATTGTACTTCTGCCGCAGCCCACATCCGCCGCGCTCGCTCATCAAGAACATTCCGCAATGCAGAATATTTCATGCGAATAGCTTCTTCCACGCTCTCATCAATCATGCTACATGTATCGACCAAATCGCCCGATGGGTATCACTTATTTCTTTACGGCCCCTAAGAAGCAGGCGCAACATTAGTTGCTATCAGGACTCGCCGCTATCCTCCAGCAAGAGCGCATCAGCAGCAGCATCCTGTAGATGACGGCTGGCAGCTGCAATTTCCATCCAGTCAGGATGGCTTGATACCGCATTCTTGGCCTTCCCATGGCCTACCTCATAGGCAAGGGAGATAGCAAGAATCGCCTCACCAATCAGTAGGCCCTTGGTCTTGAGTTCACCAATCGCAGACTCGATGGGTAAACCATCAAGATGCCGAGCATGAAGAGAAGAAATGATCTCCTTCATATCAGTGCGCATATCTGTCATCTGTCAATCCCCCCTCGTGGCCTAATTTGACCTAACGGCGGCAGGACGGGAAAGCCACTCATGGAGC
>CAZKKD010000098.1:0-11150 GCA_964553265.1 uncultured Planctomycetales bacterium
GGGAGGCGATCACCTTCTGGGCCGGGGACGAGCTGGACGACCTGCAGGCCATCGAGCGGCTGCCCGGCAACGCCGTGCCCGTCGACCGCGAGCACGCGGGCCATTCCGACGACGCCGAGCGCGGCCTCGTCGACGGCGTCAGCGGCGCCAAGGTCCGCAAGGAGAAAGCCGCCGCCAACCAGAACCGCCCCCGCGACCGCAACGGCCCCGACCGTCACCAGGGCGGCCCGCGAGGCGAAGGCTCCCGCGGCGGCGGCCGCCAGCGCCGCTCCCGCGCCCCCCGCTCCGGCGCCAAGCGGTAGGTGCAGGGATCCGATCTCACGCATCACGCATCGGCCAGCCGCTCGCATCTGAGCCGTGGTCACGCCCGAAATATCCGTTTCGGCAAGATGTCATTTTGTGTACACTCTGTTACCGGTGGGCATCTGATCGACGGTGGAGAAGCATGGCATGGCCGAACCCAATCTGGAACAGGCCGCACTCGATGCCGTCCGCGAACTGGAATGTGGGGTCAGCCGGTCTCGGGTCCGCAAAGGACTCCAGGACGCCGGCCTTTCCGATGACCTCGTTCAGGAGATCCTGGAGCGGGCGACGGAGATCGTCGACGGCGAAGCCGCCCGGCAGAAGGCGCGTCGAAAGCACATCAATCAGGCCACCGGCGGCGCCCTGTTCGGGATCGGACTGGGCATGCTCGTTTACGTCGCACTGCTGCCGGGAGCCAGCTTCCACCTTTTCCCGGCAGGCCTCCTCGGGGCAGGCGCCTACCTCTTTTTCGCCACGCCGCTGAAGTTTTGAGGCGAACCCAATTGCCCTCTCCCCAGCGCAGTCGAACCCTATTCATGGCCTCGCTCCGGTGCTTCCCGGCCATGACACGCGCGCGAAACGGATTTGCGAATTCCTGACGAAACACGCCCGGCGGAATGCACCGGGCGTGCGTGGGGTCGGGTTGTCGCGAGCCGCCGGTGTGGCGGTGGCGCTCAGGTCTTCTGCAGTTCCTTGATGAGCGCCGGGATGACCTCGAAGAGGTCGCCCACGATGGCCACGTCCGCGAGGGACATGAGCGGGGCTTCGGCGTCCTTGTTGATGGCGATGATGAAGTCCGACGACTGCATCCCCACCAGGTGCTGGATCTGTCCCGAGACGCCGCAGGCCATGTAGACGCGCGGCTGGACGGTCTGCCCGGTCTGGCCCACCTGGTGGGCGTAGGGAATCCAGCCCGCGTCCACCGCCGCGCGGCTGGCGCCCACGGCGCCGCCGATATGCCTGGCCAGGTCCTCAAGCACCTGGAAGCCCTCCGGCCCTTTCACGCCGCGCCCGCCGGTAATGATGAACTCGGCGTCGGCCAGCTTCACGCCGCCGGCGGCGTCGTGGACAACGTCGACGATGCGCTTCAGCTTCGTCTTGTCGTCCTCCTCCAGGGGCTCGGTCACCACCTCGCCGGTGCGGCCGGTGTCCGGTTCCGGCGCGTTCATGACGCGCGGCCGGACCGTGGCCATCTGCGGGCGGTGCTGCTCGCTCTTGATGGTCGCCATGATGTTGCCGCCGAAGGCCGGGCGCGTCTGCAAGAGCACCCCCGTCTCCGGGTCGATGTCCAGGCCCGTGCAGTCGGCGGTGAGCCCGCAGTTGGTCACCACCGCGGCGCGGGGGATGAGCGCGCGGCCGCGGCTGGTGGCGGCGCAGATGACGATCTCGGGCTTGTGCTTCTCGATGAGCCGGCAGAGCACGCGGCTCTCGGTCTCGTCGATGAATTCCTTGAGCGACGGGTCGTCGGTCACGTAGCAGACGTCGGCCTGGTGGTGGAAGCAGGCGTCCACCTGGTCGGCCACGCCGCTGCCGATGACGACACAGCCCACCTTGCCGCCGCGGGCGTCGGCCAGGCGGCGCGCCGCGCCGAGGAGTTCGTAGGTCACGTCCTGGATGGCGCCGCCCAGCACTTCGGCGACGACCCAGACGTCCTGGTACGCGTTCCGGTCGGTCTCGTTCGGGGTATGCATGGATCGATCGTCCTCTCGGGGTGGATGCGGATTAGACCAGCGTGCGCATGCGCAGTTCGTGGACCAGCTTCCGGGCGCTCTCGGCCGCTTCGCCGTCGAGCACCAGCGTCTTCGCCTCGCGGGCCGGGGGCGGGTTGGTCTCCACCACCCGCGTGGGCGACCCGTCCAGGCCCAGCTTGGCCGGGTCGGCGTCGATGCCGGCGGCGTCCCAGAGGGGAATCTCCGCTTTCTTCGCGGCCATGCGCGTCTTGAGGCTCGGGATGCGCGGGGTGTTGATGTCCTTGACGACGGTGACGACCGCGGGCAGGTCCACTTCGCAGACGTCGTACCCGTCCTCGTGCATGCGCTGGGCGACAATGGTCTGTTCGGTGCCTTCGCGCATGGCGCTGACGTAGGTGGCCTGCGGCCAGCCGAGGTGCGCCGCGATGCCGGGGCCCACCTGCGCGGTGTCGCCGTCGATGGCCTGCTTGCCGCAGAGGACCAGGTCGACGTCGCCGATGGTGCGCACCGCCTGCGAGAGGGCATAGCTGGTCGCCCAGGTGTCGCTGCCGGCGAAGGCGCGATCACTGAGGAGGATCGCCCGGTCCGCGCCGCAACTGATGGCCTCGCGGAGGGTGGCCTCGGCCTTCTTCGGGCCCATGCTGAGGGCGATCACCTCGCCGCCGTGCTGTTCGCGCAGCAGCACCCCCTGCTCGAGCGCATAGGTGTCGAACGGGTTCATCACCGCTTCCACGCCTTCCCGGACCAGGCGCTTCGTCTCGGGGTCGATCTTGACGTCGTGCGTGGCCGGGACCTGCTTGATGCAGACAACAATCTTCATGTTTCGCTCCGTTGTTTCGCTGGCCGGAAAAGCGAGGGCCGGTCGTCGACCGGCCCCGCGGACACAGCGGATTGTACCGACCGGCGGGAGCCGGTCAAGCCGAAACCCCCTGCCCCGGCCGCGGCGCTCCCGGACGGCCTACCACGTCTGGTCCAGGATCGGGTACTGCGTCTTGAAGCCGAGAATGGCGAGGTAAACGCCGCAATCCGGGTACCACGCGTGGATCTGCTTGAGCGTCGCGATCGGGTCGTACTCGGTGTCCTCCGGAATCTCGTAACCCACGCACTCGGAGAGGAGGTGGAGCTTCTTGCTCATCCAGGCCTCCACGACGGTCGGCAGGCCAAACTCCGCGCGCATCCGGTCCACCAGCGCGTTCTTCTCCAGGATCGGCTGGGTGATCACGAAGCGCGCCCCGGCGTCGACCTTCCGGCGCATCTTCTCGAACTCGTGCTCCTCCGGCTCGTAGGGGTTGAACGCAACGCCGAGGTCGAACGCGTCCGGATGCTCCCGCTGGATGTAGGTCAAGAGATCCACCGACGTCACCGACCCGGCGCTCTCCACCCCCAGGTCCGTCGGCGTCAGCTTCGGCAGCCGTTCGGATCCGTCCCCGGTGACGAGCAGCAGATCCCGGATGCCGTACTCCCGGCACTTGCCGAGGATGGCGTCGAGATCCTCCTTCGTGTGGAAGGTGTTGAGGTGGACATGCACCTGGTCGGGCTGCACCGGCAGCTCCAGCTCCTCGATGAGTTCCGTCGCCTGGAACGCGAGGTGCCCCATGGCGTTGTCGGTGACGCAGGCGATGTGGCCGGCATCCATCACCTTCTGCCACTTGTCGGCGAAGCGCTCCAGGTCCTCGTCCAGCTTTTCGGAGTTCTGTTTCGGTGGCAGAATTTCAATGTGATACCGCTTTTCCGCGACGTAGTCGATCATGGCCCGCTCCTTCTGCAGAGGCGTCCGTGCTGTACGGCCGTCACCCGGTCAGATGCGCCCTTCTCGCGATGCGGAAATATACTCCATGCCGAACTGGTCGGCGCCTTCCAGGACGTTGCGGGCGAGGACGAAGGCCTCGTCGTCCGGGTCCATCGCCCCGATGGCCTCCGGCGACATGCTGACCGGATCGATGATGCCGCCGGTCCCGCCGTGCTCGACGAAGAGATAGCAGAAGACCATGTTGAGGAGCTTGCGGTTCGGCATGCCGAAGGAGACGTTGCTGAGCCCGCCGGTCAGGTTGATGCCGGACCAGCGCCCGGCCGCCTGCCGCGAGGCCTCCAGGAAGTTCTTGCCGTTCATCGGATCGGTGCTGATGGGCAGCACCAGCGCATCGAGGTGCATCTTGGGCAGGTCCATCCCCTTCTTCTGCAGGATGTCGATGATGGCGGAGAAGTTGTCCAGCCGGTCGTCGATGCCCGAGGGGAGCCCTTCCTTCGCGGCGGCGGAGACGATGGCGTCGGCGGCGTACTGCACCACCACGTCCACCGCGTCCTCGCGCTCCAGCGAGACGCTGTTCACCATCGGCGCCGAACCGGTCCGGCAGCACTCCAATCCCGCGGCAAGCACCTGGACGTTGGAGCTGTCGATGGAGAGCTGCGTCTCGTACCGCTCGGCCAGGAAGGAGGCGGTCCACTTCATGATCTCGATGCGCTCGGCGTCGTCGTTGGTGTACTCGTCGACGTTGACGTCGAGGAAGCGGGCGCCGTTGTCGATCTGCTGCTCGGCCGCCCAGCAGAGGTAGTCGATCCCGGCCTGCTGATCGTCGCCGCTCCCGTTGAGGGCCTGCCAGATGGCCAGTTGCACGTGCCGGATCTTCCCGTCGCCATAGGCGGGGCTCGTCTTCTCCCAGTCCGCGGGAACCCGCAGCACGCGGTCCTGGCCCTGCCAGTCGAAGGTCACGCCTTCGCCGCCGCCCGGCAGTTCCACGGCCCGCTTGCCGCCGCTCTTCACAATGCGGGTGCAGTGAATGTTTTCGCCAACCGCAATAAAGCTGCTCATGTCCATGGGGGGATCCTCCGTTTGGTTGCCATGCGCCTGCAACGTACACTGCCGGCCCTGCCCGGGCAACAGCGTGCGAACAACTGGATGTGCTGCCCCGAATCAACGGGAAACCCGCCGCGCTGTCAAGGACGCACCAGCACTTCCGCCGCATTTTCGCACCGTTCCCACCCGGTCCGGAAGAGCGGCCCGGAATAGGAGTTGCGGCTACGAATTCATGCCGCTGCGTTGCCATCCGCCCCGCATCCGGCTCCGGGGCCGCACGCGCCCCGTATGGCCGATACGCCCCACGCAAGGAGCCCGTCATGAAGCCGACCGCCAATCGCAACCCGCTCGAAGCCCTCCACGCCCGCATCCGCGCCTGCACGGCATGCCGGCTCAGCGAAACGCGGCAGCATGCCGTCCCCGGCGAGGGCCCCGGCGATGCACGGCTTGTCCTGGTGGGCGAAGCCCCCGGCCGGCGCGAGGACGCCGCGGGCCGCCCCTTCTGCGGCCGGTCCGGTGACCTGCTGGACCGTTTGCTGAGCGAAGCCGGCATCCGGCGCGGTCACGCCTACATCACCAGTTGCGTCAAGTGCCGCCCGCCCGGCAACCGCAACCCGACCCGCGACGAACTCGCCGCCTGCGTGCCGCAGCACCTGGAGGCGCAGATCGAATGCATCGCCCCGTCCCTGATCGTGCTCTTCGGAAAGACGGCGGCGGCCAGCCTGCTCGGGACCGACGCCCCCGTCAAAGACCTCCGTGGAACGGTGCGCGAACAGCGGGGCCGGCACTGGCTGGTCACGTACCACCCGGCCGCCGCGATGCGGTTTCCGGACATGCGCACCGCGTTGCAGGCCGACCTGCGGACGGCGCGCGCATTCCTGGAACAGACTTGAAAACGGCTACCGGTTTCCCCGCGCCTCGGCGTGGACGCGCTCGTAATCGGCATCGGTCAGGATGGCGTGCGCCTTGGCGAGCGCACAGACGCAGTGCTGCTGGTTGTCGATGCGGATGGCGTAATCGTCCCAGCGCGTGCGGAAGCCGCCGATCGCCTTCGACGGCGCCGGCATGCACCACGTGTCGGACGCGTCCTTCACCTGCAGTTGCAGGAGGTTCCGCACCCCCCAGACGATGGCGGTGCGGTAGTAATCCACCCGTTTCCGGTCGCCCAGTTCCCGGGCGAGCGCAAACGCATCCAGAAGCCCCTCCAGGTAGACCCCGGTGGAACTGACGTGCGGATAGCCGGTGCGGCGCTTGTCGGGGTTGAAAAAGCGCCCCCGCACGTCGGCCGGCAGCTCCGGGTCCCGCTGCTGGATGGAGACCAGCAGATCGTTCATTTCGAAGACAAACTCCGCCACTTCACGGGCACGCGTCTTCCGGTATAGTTTCACGTTCGCCTGGGTATGCCAGGGGATGAAGGGGGTGCGCCCCGTCTCGCGCCAGTACGCGCGGTAGTGCGCGAAGCTCTTGCGCACGCCGGCGAGCGCGTCTTCGTCGCCGGTGGCCTCCACCCATTCCATGAGCGCAAGTTGCGCTTCACCGGGGTAGTAATCCTCGTTGCCGCCCTGCCCCATGGGCCGGAAATGCGTGCGGTAGCCCCCGTCGGGGCGCTGCATGGCCAGCAGGAACCGCGCCAGGCGTTCGGCCGTTTCCCGTTGGGAATCCAGGAGATCGAGCCGGACCAGGGCGCAAAGCGCCGCCGCGGCGTTGCCAAGCGATACGGTCTCTTCCTGCGCGAGATAGCCCCACGGTTCGCGCGGGTGTTCCAGGTAATGCAGCCGCAGGATCCGCCCCAGCGCCCGCCGGCCGCGGTCGCGCAGCGCGGTGTCGCGCAGTTCCGCCTGCAGCGTCCCGATGGCCGCCACGTTGAAGACATGCCGCAACAGCGACGGCGAGGCGTCGATGGCCTGGTCGGCGGTGGGGTGGTAGACGTACGGAAACCCGCCGTCGTCGCGCTGGTGCACCGCGTACCAGGCCGTGGCGCGGTCGAGCGCAGTCCGTACCGCGGCGCGATCCACCGCGTCCACCGGGACGACAGTCGCGTTCCGGTACAGTCGGACCGGGTCGGCGTCCGGCCGAATCAGCACCAGCACCGCGTCGTAGACCTCCACCCGCACCCCGTCGCCCAGGAGCATGGCCGGCTCGATGGCGAGCGCACGCAGTTCGCGCCCGTAGAGCCGGTCGGTACCGGACCCGGCGAGGACGATCTCCGACGCGGTGGCCACGCCCCGGCGGTCGCCGGCGTGCACAAGAAGCCCCTGCCGCCCGCCGTCCATATGCTGCGGGAGGTAGAGTTTGTTGTCCGTCCACGGCCGCGGCGGCAGGCGGATCTCCACCAGGCAGTCCGGCGGCGGAGCGTTCCGGTCGGGTGCGTCGCCCGCGTCGGCGGTCGCTTCGGCACCGCCGGCCCCCGACAGCGCCAGCGCCACCGCGAGGCGCGCATTGGCCAGGATCGAGGACGCCCCGTGCTCGGCCGCCCCGACGACGCGTCCGTCCCGCAACAGGGTCACGCGCACCGGATTCCCCGAGGCGAGCGGACTATCGGACGCGGGACGCCGGCCGGGCTCGGTCTTCATCCCCTGCTCGACGGCCAACGCCGACCGGACAGCCCCCGCCACTGCGGCGACCACCTCGTCGCTCACCTCCGCGCGCGTCCCAAGCTCGCCGCCCCGCACGCACGGAGACGCAGCCAGCGTCACAACCCAAAGGAACAGAAGCAGTCGCATTCGTTGCGGAACCACGGTCACGCCCTCCCCCTCATGTCCTGCGCCCGCGATCCGACCCCGACCGGGGCGGGCCTCAGCCTCCAGTGTAGCAAAGTGGGCACGGCAACTCAACCAAAACCGGATGCGCGGCCCCGCTTTCGTTTGCCGGCAACACAGAACGGAGCCGGGCCTGCCCCCACCTTTTGCGCAAAAAGTCCTAAATCGTCCGATAAGGACGCCGTTAATAGGAGGAAAGGCGGCAGGGAGGCCGCATGTTCTCGGATGGTATGGCCTGGATTCATGGAGGAATCCGGTGGCTCTACAACCAGCGATCACAGACGGCGCCGGACTGCGTGACGGCCGGGCGGCGCCCCATGCGCCCCCGCCGCGGACACCCCATCCCCTGCCCGCCAGGGAGCGCCCCGGTGTGTCGCCCGATGCTGCATCCGAGAGCCCCTTACCCCTTACCGACCGGGTGGAGCTCTCGGAACGACAGCCTGCCGGGGCGGATGCGGACCTGGCCCGCGTCTACCAGGCGTTCCGCCGGGTCCAGACGATGCCCGCCGAAGAAAGCGGGCCGGAAGCCGAAGACGCGCAGGAAACCAGCCCCCTTTCGCTGGCCAGCCTTTCGGACCTGCAGCAGCGGATCCGGCAGAGCCTGGTGGACTTTTCCGGCAGCGAGCAGTCGGCGCTGGTGCAGCAGTTTGACGAGACGTCGGACTGGCTCCAGGCCGCCGACCCGGAGCTCTACGGCACCTATCTTCTACTCCTCAAGGTGCTTAGCGAGCAGAACCCCGACCGGGTGGGCGATCTCCTCGGGAACGTGAAGAAACTGCAGCCCCTCCTCGGCACCGTGGACCTGGCCGGCGACGCGGTAACGGTCCGCATGGTGCACATCAACATCGAATCGACCGTCACCGCGCAGTCCGTCGACCTGGAGGCCGCCCGCACGGAGGCTCACGGCCGCCTGGAGGCCGGCAGCATCACCGTCCGCGTCCGCGGCGAAGCCATCCGCGTCGAAACCATCGAGCAGCAGGCCCAGCAGGGCGACCCCGTGGTCCTGGACCTCGACGGGGACGGCATCGACCTCCGCAGCGCCGAGGAGGGCGTGCAGTTCGACCTCACCGGCGACGGCAAGGCGGAGCAGACCGCGTTCGTGCAGGGCGACGACGCGCTCCTCTTCGTCGATCGGAACGGCAACGGCATCGCCGACACGGGAACCGAGCTCTTCGGCGACCAGGAGGGCGACGCGCACGGCTTCGCCAAGCTCCGCCGCTTCGACGGCAACGGCGACCAGCTCATCGACGAATCCGACGCGCTCTACCAGCGCCTCCGCCTCTGGCAGGACCGCAACGGCGACGGCGTCAACCAGATCGACGAGACGCTCACGCTGGAAGAGGCCGGCGTTCTCAGCCTCGGGCTGGACTTCCTCGAAACCGACGAAGAAGACGGCAAAGGCAACGCTGTCCGCCAGATCAGCAGCTTCCTCCGCCGCGACGGCGCCCGCGGCCTCATGGTCGACGCGCTTCTCAAGTACTACGCCTGACAAAGACTTGCGTTGCCGTTCCACGCATCACGGCACCCACCCTGACGAAATCCCCGCAATGCCATGCGCATCACAGGGACTTTCCCTGACACTGTTTTTACAAATCTCCCATTTGACACGCCCTGAACTGTCGCGTATCTTTTCCTGTAGATGAGCGGGGTCCGTGGCGGGCCGCAAGGCCGGACCCCATCGTGACAAGAGGACCGGTTTCCAGGGAAGGGACCGGTGTCCCCGGATCAGGGAGGATGCCCCCATGGCTATCGGCGGGATCAATCAGAGTCTGTCTTCGCTCTTCGCCCAGCGTGCACTGGGCAATGCGTCACGTCTGCAAGAGAACACCCTCCAGAAGCTGTCGAGCGGCTACAAGATCAATGCCGCCAAGGACAACCCGTCAGGGCTGGTGATCAGCGAGTACCTGCGCGCCCAGCTGGGCGGGATCAACCGCTCCATGCGCAACAACCAGGAGGCGTACAACACCCTCTCCATCGCGGAGGGCGGGCTGCAGGAAGTCTCCAGCATGCTCACCAAGGCGCGGGGACTGGCCGTCCACGCCCTCAACAGCGGCGTCACCGGGTCGGGCCAGACCAACGCCGATCAGGCCGAGCTGAACGGCATCCTGAACACGGTCAACCGCATCGCCGGCACCACCCGCTATGCCGACCAGCCGCTCCTGAATGGCGCGCAGCAGATCAACTTCACCGCCAGCGGCGACACCGACATCATCGACCAGGGCGGGACCACCATCGACATCGTGGCCGAGGGCGCCGGTGCGGTGGACATGACCTTCGCCGGCGGCGCCGCCAACCAGGCGGAGAAGGCTTATGTCGAATCCGACACCGTTGCCGGCGGCGCGCTGGCCGAGACGACCACCTTCACGGTGCAGGGCGAAACGGGCGAGCGCGAGTTTACCTTCGAAGCCGGCACCGAGCTCAGCACCGTGGCCGAAACCATCAACAACACCACCGACCAGACCGGCGTGACCGCTTACGCCGTCCACGGCGGCGAGCAGCTCCGCCTCGTCTCGGACAACTACGGCGCGGACGCCTTTGTCGAGGTGAGCACCGAGGAGGGCAGCCTCTTCGCCGGCGCCTCCAACCCCGACGGCGTCGCCCGCGACGAGGGGCAGAACGCCACCGTCACCGTGAAGGGTATCGAACAGGAAACCGACGGCCTGACGCTGGAGGTGGCCAACAGCGCCTTCACCGGCAGCTTCACCTTCAACGAAGGCGACACCGCCGACACCACCATCGCCCAGACCGGGTACGACCAGGATACGCTGACCGACGCCGACACGGCGCGCGAGGTGGAGCTGGGCGACCTCCGGGGCGGGATGCAGTTGCAACTCTCCGACGGCGCCGGTGCGGCCAACCGGGAGATCTTCGGGCTCAACCCGATGGATGGCGCGCGCCTGGGCCGCACCCGCGTCGACGGGCAGACCTACTCGCTCAACGACCTCATGTCCGGCGGCGCCGCCTCGCTGGCCGAGAACCCCGAGGCCGCCATCGCCGTCATCGACCAGGCCATCGCCGACGTCGCCGGCGAACGGGCCCGCATCGGGGCGTACCAGTCCAATACGCTGCAGCGCGGCATCAACAGCCTCTCGGTCGCGGCCGAAAACGTCACCGCCACCGAGAGCAGCATCCGCGACGCCAACATCGCACAACAGATGACCAATTTCGTCCGGGCCCAACTGCTGCAGCAGACGGCCCTCATGGGCGTACAGTCGGGCAATATCAGTGCAGAAAATACGTTACGCCTGTTGGGCGCAGGCTAGTTCCAGTCGTCGGTAGGCACAGGTGCGCGACGGGGCGCGGCCGGCAACGGTCGCGCCCCCTCGTTTGGGGGCCCCGTTCCCGCCGGCGCGCCGCCCCCCTCCGGCAACACGATACAGGCCCCGCCCCGGGCATGGCGAACCAGCCCGAAAGCCGGGCAGGAGCATTCCGTTCTCTGCTCTCTGTCGGAATTCCCTCACCCTACCCCTCTCCCAGAGGGAGAGGGAAGCGTTTGCCGAGCGGCGGCGCCCTGTTAAGGACGCGTCCTAAGAGCAATACGGTTCCGTGAAGCGGTGGCACGGCCATCTTGGCCGTGAAATCATGGGCTGGAAGCCCATGCCA
>CAZKKD010000099.1:0-11048 GCA_964553265.1 uncultured Planctomycetales bacterium
GCCCGCGTGCGAACTCCCGCCGGGGCCGGGGCGAGGAGGCCGCCGGCGCGTCCACCGGACACCAAGGCCCTCACCCTGACCCTCTCCCAAGGGGAGGGGGAATCTGTTGCCGCAAGCGCGCCGCCGCATTCAGAACGGAAGCGCAGGAACGGAACAGTCTTGACCGCACCGGGCACGCCTTGCGCCGGCGGCTGAAACACCTATACTCCCTTCGCAGCCGCCCCTTGCGGACGAACACCCGATTTCCCGCACCCCGGCCGAAGGAGCCCCCCATGGACCTCACCCCCGAACTGAACGCCCACGTCGAGGCCCTCCTCGCGGAGCTCACGCTGGACGAGAAGATTGCCCTCGTCCACGCCAACAGCAAGTTCACCGTCGCCGGCGTCGAACGGCTCGGCATTCCCGAATGGGTCATGTCCGACGGACCGCACGGCGTCCGGCAGGAGCTGGAACGCGACAGCTGGGCCCCTGCCTTCCGCGACGACGACTTCGTCACCTACCTTCCCACCGGCGCCGCGCTCGCCGCCACCTGGAGCCGGGCCTGCGCGCGCCTGCACGGGGAGGTGCTGGGCGCGGAGGCCCGCGGCCGCGGCAAGGACGTCATCCTCGGGCCCGGGATCAACATCGTCCGCACCCCGCTCTGCGGCCGGAACTTCGAGTACTACGGCGAGGATCCGCACCACGTCGGCGCGCTCGCGGCGGAGGCCATCCGCGGCATCCAGTCGCACGACGTCGCCGCCTGCGTCAAGCACTACGCGCTCAACAGCCAGGAACTGAACCGCCACGGCGTGGACGCCTGCCCCGACGACCGCACCCTCCACGAACTCTACCTGCCCGCCTTCCGCGCCGCCGTCTGCGAGGGCGGCGCCCTGACCGTGATGGGCGCGTACAACTGCTTCCGCGGACAGCACTGCTGCCACAACGAGCTGCTCCTCAACACCATCCTCAAGGGCGAATGGGACTTCCGGGGGTCGGTCATCTCCGACTGGGCCGGCGCCTACGACACCGGGGAAGCCGCCCGCTACGGCCTCGACGTCGAGATGGGCACCAACGCCCCGTACGACGACTACTTCCTCGCGCGCCCGTTCCGCGACGCCATCGCCGCCGGCACGCTGGACGCGGCGCTCCTCGACGACAAGGTGCGCCGGAACCTCCGCGTCATGGCGGCGACGAAGCTGCTCGGCGGCGACCGCAAGCCCGGCGCCGTCAACACCGAGGCCCACCAGCAGGCGGCGCGCCGCATCGCCCGCGAGGCCATCGTCCTCCTCAAGAACGACGGCGATGTCCTCCCGCTCGGCGGCATCGGCCGGCTCCTCGTCGTGGGCGAAAACGCCGCGATGCAGCACCACGCCGGCGGCAACAGCTCCGCCGTGAAGGCGCTCTACGAGGTCACCCCGCTCGAAGGACTGCGCGCCGCGCTCGGCGACAGCGTGACGATCGAGCACCTGCCGGGCTATCCGCCGGCCGACGACGCGGGTGAACCGATTCCCCAGGCCCGACTCGGGGTCGCCGACCACGGCGCCGGGACGAACGGCTGGACGCTCTCGCTCTACGCCGCGCCGCACCCGGTCGAGACAGTGGTCGAACGCTCGGTGGTGGACAGCGTCGACGCCGCGGCCGCCGAGACGCCGCCCCATCCCGATCTGCCGGCCGGCGGCTGGAGCGCGCGCTGGGAGACCACCTTCACCCCCGCCGAGACCGGGGAGCACACCTTTGTCCTGACCGGCGCCACGCAGGCGCAGCTCCTGCTGGACGGCGAGCAGCTCATCCAGCGCTGGGAGACCGACGGCCCGGACCGCGTGAGCAAGTCGATCCGCCTCGCGGCCGGCACGCCGGTCCGCCTCGTCGTGGAGCACCTGCCCGGCGGCGCGGCCCCGACGGCGGTCCGGCTGGGCTGGTTCGCACCCGGCGCGGTGCGCACCGCCGGCGAGGAGGAGCGCGCGCGCCTGCTGGACGCCGCCCGGCGCGCCGACGCCGTGGTCGTCTTCGGCGGGCTCAACCACCAGTACGACGTCGAGGGGTGCGACCGGCCCGACATGGCGCTCCACGACGGGCAGAACGAACTCATCGACGCCCTCGCCGGGGCCAACCCGCGCCTCGCGGTGGTCCTCGTCGGCGGCGCCCCGATGGAGCTGCCCTGGATCGACCGCGTCCCCGCCGTCGTCCAGCTCTGGTACGCCGGCATGGAGGGCGGGCACGCCATCGCGGAGGTGCTGCTTGGCCGGGTCAACCCGTCGGGGCGCCTGCCGTTCACCTTCCCGAAGCGGCTGGCCGATTCGCCGGCGCACGCGCTGGACGACTACGCGGCCGACCGCTGCGACTACCGGGAGGGCCTGCTGGTCGGCTACCGCTGGTTCGACGCGAAGGGGATCGAGCCGCTCTTCCCCTTCGGCCACGGGCTGACGTACACGCGCTTCGCCTACGACGACCTCGTGCTCGAGCCCGGCGACGACGGGACGGTCTGCACCGTCCGCTGTACCGTCACCAACACCGGCGACCGCGCGGGGCAGGCCGTGCCGCAGCTCTACGTCCGCGACGAGGAGGCCGGCCTCCCGCGTCCCGACAAGGAGCTGAAGGGCTTCGACAAGGTCGTCCTGGAGCCGGGCGCTTCGGCCACCGTGCGCCTGCCTCTCACCGTCCGGGACCTCAGCTTCTACGACCCCGACGCCGGCGCCTGGCGGGCCGAGCCGGGCGCGTTCACGATCCTCGTCGGAGCCTCCGCCGCCGACATCCGGCTGGAAGGCCGGCTCGACTACGCGGGCTGAGCGCACCGCCAGCCGCACCGCCGCCCTCCCCTCCCCTAGACGCGCATCCGCAATCCGCTTCCCCGTCGGACCGGCCCGCCGCCGGTCCGGCGGGGAAAGCTGCAGCCCTGCCCCCGAATTTCCGATAAAGAAACCGGGAAAACGTCCGCTAATCCACACCGGGTCACGGACGAGAGGCGGCGTCGGCGGGCGCCACGGGTTCAGGGAGGAACCAGACGATGATGAACGCGGGGATGGGATCGAATCCGATGCAACTGTTGAATTCGCTTGGCGTTGCAAACCAGGCCAACCCGATGGCTCCGGCGCGGCCCGACGGCCGCGGCAATGCGCCGGACGGCCCGGTGGGGCAGGCCTTCCGGCTTCTGCCCGGCCAGGGCAACGGACAGGGATCACAGGCGGGCGTCCATGCGGGCATGAACGCGCTCGTCGACGGGCTCGACCTCTCGGCGCCGACCGAGGGGTCGATGCTCTATGCACGGGCCCAGTTCGAGGTGAGCGCCCGGTCGATCCAGGCGATGGTGGACGACGCCGGCAACATCGGCTACTACGAGCGCAACTTCTCGATGAGCGCCAGCTTCGAGTTCCTCCAGGTCGCCGGCGGCGGAGACGCGGCCGCGCTGCAGGAGCTCGACGGCCAGGCTCTCATGGACAGGATCCAGGACCTCTTCACCCCCGAGAAGACGGCGCAGCGCATCCTCGACTTCGCGCTCAGCCAGTACGCCCCCGAGGGTGAGGACAACACCGATCAGCGCCAGGCCTTCGCCGACCGCATCGGCGACGCCGTCCAGAAGGGGTTCGACGAGGCGCTGGGCATCCTCGGCCGCATCGAGGAGCGCATCCAGGAGGGGATCGACCAGACGCACGAGCGGGTCTTCCGGGGCCTCGACGAGTTTGTCGAATCCGGCCTGCCCGAGGACCACGCCGAGCGCAGCGACGCCATCCGCAAGTACGCCGAGCAGTTCCAGCGCGCCGTCCACGTCCAGTACAGCCGGACCGAGTACACCCGGCAGATGGTCTACACCCGCAACGGCGCGGTGGAGGACGCCCCCGACCAGGCCGACCGCGCCAGCCGCACGATCGAAGCCCAGGCCTGAGGCGCCCCGCAGCTACGCACTCCGCACGCAGCACCCCTCGCCGCCCCCGCACCCCGGGGGCGGCGCTACGTTTCGGACGTCCCGTCCCGGCCGTCCGCTCCGGACAGCGGGCGCAGCCGCGCCGAGGTGCGCGCCGGCGGCGGAGCGGGCAGCGGCTCCGCGTCGCGCCGGCGGTAGAGGATGGTCTTGCCGAAGCGCTCGGACGCGAAGCGATCGGTCACGTGGTAGGTGCTCTCCGTCGACCCGAGCAGCAGCCGTCCCCACGGCTGCAGCAAATCGTGAAACCGGTCGAAGGCCTTGCGCTTTGTTTCGGCATCGAAGTAGATCAGCACGTTCCGGCAGAGGATGAGGTCGAACCGGCCGAACCCCTGGAACTCCGTGGCGAGATTCGTTTCGTGAAAGTCGACCGACCGGCGGAGGGCGGCGCAGACGCGGTAGCCGCCGGCGTCGGACGTGAAGAAGCGATCCCGCCGCTCGGCGCTCAGCCCCCGGGTGAGCTGGAATCCGGCGTAGACCCCTTCGCGTGCGACGGCGAGGGCGCGCTCGCTGATGTCGGTCGCGACGATGCGGACCTCCATCCGGCGCGCGTCCGCGTCCCGGGCTCGGTCCCGCGCTTCGGCCGCCACCATGGCGAGGGTATAGGCCTCCTGCCCCGTCGCGACCCCGGCCGCGAGGCAGCGGAGGGGGGCGTCTTCACGCGGGCTGCGGGCGAGGACGGGCAGCACGCGGTCGCGGAGCACCTCCCACGGGTGTTCGTCCCGGAAAAAGCTTGTCTCCTGCGTGGTGATGGCACTCACGATGTCGCGGCGGAGGTCGGGCCGCTCGCTGCGGCGGGGCTCCATCGCGAGCTCGTCCAGGCAGCGGCAACCGTGCGCCGCCGCGCCCGGCTCGAGGCGCTGCCGGAGAAGGTAGGCCTTCTCCTCGGGGAGGACCAGCCCGCAGGCATCCTTGACGTGGCGGGCGATGCACTCGAAGCCGGCCGAGCTCAGGTCCACGGTCAGCCCTCCGTGCGGCCGGTGAGGCGCACCAGCTCGTCCACCATGCCGGAGAGCGGCAGCACGCGGTCCACCGCCCCGGCCTTCACCGCACTGCCCGGCATGCCCCAGACCACGCTCGACGCCTCGTCCTGCGCCAGCACCGTGGCGCCCGCCTGCTTGAGCGCCAGGGCCCCGTCGACCCCGTCCTTGCCCATGCCCGACAGGATCACGCCCACCACGCCCGCGCCGTAGGCGAGCGGCGCGGAGCGGAAGAGCGCGTTCGCCGACGGACGCGACCCCTGCTCCGGCGGCGCGTCGCTCAGCACCACGTGCACCTGTCCGCCGGTCCGCCCGAGGAGAAGATGCCGACCGCCCGGCGCGATGTAGACGTGACAGGGCTGGACCACCGTGTCGGCCGTCGCTTCCACCACGCGGTGCCGGCACTTCTGATCCAGCGACGCCGCCAGCGAAGCGCTGAAGTCCGCCCGGATGTGCTGGACGATGAAGACCGGCGTCTCGACCGTCCGGCAGAGCGGCGGAAGAATGGCCATGAGCGCCTGGGGGCCGCCGGTGGAACACCCGATGAGGATGGCTTCGGCGCGCACGGGGCGCCTGGGCCGCGGGGCGGACGCATCGGCGGGGGCGTCGTTCTTCCGGATCGTTGCGGTCGGACGGCGGCCGCGGCGGCGCGCCACCACCGTCGTCACCTTGCGGCAGACGTCGCCGACGGCGTCGGCCTCGCCCTCGGCGGACCGGGGATAGAGGATGTGATCAAAGTGCCCCCGCGCCAGCGCCTCCGGCAGCACCGCCACCACCGGCGGGGTGAAGCGGCTTACCATGACGACATGGACGGGACGGCCGGCGGGGGCGTTGCCGTTGCGCGACTGGAGGGCGTCGAGCAGCGCCAGGGCGCGCGCTTCCCGTTCGGTCACGTCGAGCACCACCAGCGCCGGGCCGGCCTGCCGGACCCGGTCCAGCGCCTCCTCGTCGCACCCCGCACCGGGCGCGACCGAGACGCCGTCCAACTCGGCGAGAGCCGACTCCACCGCATTGCGGAAAGACGGCGCATCGCTGATCGTCATGACGGTGGTGGTGGCGTCCATCCGGCATCCCCAGCCCGGCCGCGCGTTCCGAAACCCGGAACCTCCGGCCGTTCAGATATTTACCGGCAGACGACCCTCGGCGTCAAGCGCCAGGAACACATCGACGCACTCCGGGCAGAGGCCGCGCTCCCGCTCGTCCCGAATGATGCCCAGCGCTTTCGGGCGCTCCATGGCCGGCCGATAGGGGCGGTCGCTGTAGACGGCGTGCCAGACGTCGGCCACCGCCAGGATACGGGCCGCGAGGGGAATGTCCGTCCCGGACAGCCCTTCCGGATAGCCGCCGCCGGCCCACTTCTCGTGGTGATGCAGCACCGCCGGGATGGCCGGCTGCAGGCTGGGGATGTGGCGGAGAATGTCGTAGCCGATGCGCGGATGGCTGCGGATGAGCTCGAACTCTTCGTCCGTCAGGCGGCCGGGCTTCAGGAGCACGTCGTCGCGGATGCCGATCTTCCCGATGTCGTGGAGGCGGCCGGCAAGTTCGATGGGCTCCAGCGCATCCTCGCCGAAGTTCATCTCCCGGGCGATGGCGGAGGCGACGTTCGCCACGTTTTCGGAATGGCTGCTGGTGTAGGTGTCGCGCGCCTCGATGGCCTGCACGAGGCTCGTGATCGTGGCCATCAGCATCCGTCGCTCCAGCTCGGCCTGTTCGCGGTCCTTGAGCATGAGGAGGACGTGATCGTCCAGCAGCTTTTCGATGAGCAGCACCGCCTGCTCCTGGCTGAACGGCTTGACGAGAAAGGCGGCCGCCCCCATGTGCACCAGGCGCCGCATCGTCCCCCGGTCGTCGCTGGCGCTCATCACCACCAGCGGGACGGCGGAGAGGGCGGGATCGCGCGTCATCTCCCGGCAGAGGGAGAGACCGTCCATCTTCGGCATGTTGAGGTCGCTGAGGACAAGGTCCGGCGCTTGCGTCTTCGCCTGTTGCAGCGCATCGGCCCCGTCGACGGCTTCGCTGACGCGGAAGCCGGCTTCCCGCAGCCCCTTCGCCACGGCCGAGCGGATCCCGGTGGAGTCGTCCACCACCAGGATGTGCTGCTCGCGGCGCAGCATGTTTTTGTGAAGCGCGTCGTTGACGGTGCGCAGCAGTTCGCGATCGCTGAAGGGCTTGCCGAGATAGGCGGCCGCCCCCGCTTCGAAGCCGCGCTGCACATCCTCGTCCCCGGTCAGCGTGCTGATGAGGATAACCGGCGGGGCGGGCTGCAGGTCGGCCTTGAGGCGCCGGCAGAGATCCAGCCCGCTCATGCCCGGCAGCGAAATGTCCGAGATCACCAGGTCGAACGCGCCCTCCAGCGCCCGGGCCAGCCCGTCCTCGGCGTTGTCGGTGCAGACGATCTCGGCCCCCTCCAGGGCATTGAGATAGGCGCGGACCAGCCGTTGCTGCGTCGGGCTGTCCTCGATGACGAGAATGCGCAGTTCGTCCATGCCGATTCCCTCCCCCGCATCGTGTGCGCCCGCCCGGGACGCCTCCTCAGGTCTGCCCGTCGCCGCGCTCCTGCCGGGTGAACGCGGCGTCGAGCTCGGCCAGCAGGAGCCGCGGATCCAGCAGAAGCAGGAGTCCGCCGTCCGCCCGGCAGACCCCCCGGACGGCGGCGGTGCGTTCCAGGGCATCCGCGCCCTCGCCTTCCGGACCGCGATCCCCGCCGACCCGCTCTTCGATGGCGTCCAACGGCACCTCCGCGATGTCGCCGACCGCATCCACCAGCGCGCCCACATCCTCCGCGGCGCGGGCCTTGAAGAGAATCAGGCGGCTCTCGCCCGAGGGCGGCGACGCCGGGAGGCCCAGGATGCGGCGCATGTCGAGGCAGAGGACAATCTGCCCCCGGATGTTGACGACGCCGGCCACCTGCGGCGGCGCATGATGCACCGGCGTCAGCGGCGGCACCAGCGCCACCTCCTGCACGTCGAGGATGTCGACGCCGAAGCGCCGCTCCCCGAGATGAAAGGTGCAGAACTGGCGCATCGATTCGGCCCCGGCCAGAGGGACCAGCGGCGCATTGGCATCGGGCGTCATCGGGCCTCCTCTCCGTGGCCGGCCGCCGGCAAGCGGTCGTCTCCGGTCACGTCCTTCAGCAGGTCCACCACCGCGCCGAGAAAGGCCTCGCGGTCGAACTTCGCAACGTAACGGTCGAAGCCGCTCTGCAGGGCGCGCGTCTGGTCCCGTTCGTCCTGGAGCCCCGAAAGGGCGAGCATCGGCATCTGCCGCCGGCGGGCCTGGCGGCGCACCTCCTCGGCGAAGGACCAGCCGTCCATCTCCGGCATCATGAGGTCCGAGATGACGATGTCGTAGTCGCCGTCGTTGAGCCGGAGCAGCCCGTCCCGGCCGTTGACCGCCGTCTCCACCTCGAAGCCCCCATCCTCCAGGTAGCGGCGCACCACGTGCCGGAAGAAGTCCGCGTCCTCCACCAGGAGCACCCGGCGGCGCTCCGGCGGCGGGGCGTACTGCCGCCACTCGCCCAGCCAGGCGGGCTCGGCCTTCTCCGTCACGCGAAAGATGTCCGGGAAGAGCGTCAGCCGGTCGTGCAGGCTCATGCTCCCCAACAGGCCGTCCTCGCGGTAGCTGTCCTCGCGGAAGACGATGCGCGACTCCACCGTGTCCACGAGCTCGGTCACCAGCACCCCCACCGGCTGCCGGATGAACTTGGGAATGAGGAGGAAGAGATGGTCCGGTCGCGGCTCCGGCGCCGAGACCTGCAGCACCCGGTCCAGGCCGAGCACGTAGATCGACACCCCGTCCCGGACCACGAACTCGCGATTCCCCACCCGCTGAATGTCGGCGCTCTGGATCTGCTCGATCCGGCGGACCATCGTGAGCGGCACACCGAACTGCTCCGACACGCCGTAGCGGAAGAGAAGAATGTCGTGGATCTCCTCCCCGTCGACGGTCTGGAGCGCGCGGTCCTCCTCCGCATCGGCAGCCGGGTCGGCCAGGCGCGTATAGCGGATGCCGGCGTGCGCGCCCGCCCCGTCCACGTCCAGGATGAAGGCCACCCCCCCGTCGCCGAGAATCGTGCAGCCGCTGAAGCAGCGCAGCCGTTTCAGCGCCCCGTGGAGCGGCTTGACCACGATCTCCTCGGTCCCGAGCACCCCGTCGACCACCAGCCCGAAGCGCTCGCCGCTGGTCCGGACCACCGCGACATGCAGGGTCCCGTCGGCGGGGCCGCCGGCGTGCGCCTCGGCGATCTCGGCCCGGGCCGCCGCGTTGAAGGGCCGGGCCCGGCCGAGGATCTCCCGCAGCCGCACCACCGGCAGCAGGCGCTCGCGCAGGCGCATCACCTCCTGGTCGTGGGCGAGCTCCAGCCGCCCCGGGTCGCCCCCCGGCTTGAGCGCCACGAGCTCCTCCAGGCTTGCCTGCGGAATCACGAACCGCTCCTCGCCCGCGCGCACCACCAGCCCCGGAATGATGGCCAGCGTCAGCGGCAGCCGCAGGAGCACCCGCGTCCCCTGCCCCGGCCGGGACGCGAGCTCGATGTCCCCGCCGATGGATTCGACGCAGGCCTTCACCACGTCCATGCCCACCCCGCGGCCCGAGATGTCGCTCACCGTCTCGGCGGTCGAAAAGCCGGGCAGGAGGACGAGGGAGAGGACCTCCTTGTCGCTCATCGCGTCCAGTTCGGCGGCGGTGCGCAGGTTGCGCTCCAGCGCCTTGGCGCGGACGCGCTCCGTATCGATGCCGCGGCCGTCGTCCTGCACCTCGATGTTGATCTGCCCGCCCTCCTGGAACGCCCGCACGGTGACCCGCCCCGCGGCGGGCTTGCCGGCGGCGACGCGCTCGGCCGGCCGCTCGATCCCGTGGTCGCAGGCGTTGCGAACGATATGGGTCATCGGGTCGGAGAGCCCCTCGAGGAGGATCTTGTCCAGCTCCACCTCCCGGCCGTGGAGATCGAGCTGGATCTCCTTCTGCAGCGTGCGGCCGAGGTCGCGCACCACGCGGGGCAGCTTGTCGAAGAGGTTCGCGATCGGCTGCATCCGCGTCAGCATGATCGCTTCCTGCAGTTGCGTCGCGATGGCGTCCAGGCGGCGGGCGTTGTCGCGCGTCTTCGCGTCCGCGCTCTCCAGGAGCGCGAGCTGCTGGTTGCGGACCAGCACCAGTTCGCCGGCGAGGGACATGATCGTGTCCATCAGGTCGACGTTGATGCGGATGCTCCCGCCGGCGCCGACGGCGGCCACGGCGCGGGACGGCTCGCCGCCGGAGGCGTCGTCCCCCGTTACCGGCCCGGCGGGCGCGACCGGCAGGGCGGCCGCCGCAGACGCCGCGGACCCGACCCTGGCGGGCGCAGCCGTGTCCGTGGTGTCCGAGGTGGCCGTGGACGGCGGTGTCGCGGATGCGGCCGGGTCGTCCCCCGCCGTCGCGGGCGCGTTGCCGATGCAGTCGTCCGCGAGGAGCGTCGCCGCGCCGAGGTGGGCGTCCGAGAGCGGCGTGCGCAGGAGCACCTCCGCCTCCGTCGCGTCCGCAGGAATGGCGTCCGGCGCGAAGGGCTGCCAGGCCTCCCCGTCCACGAGCAAGCCCAGGACCTCCCCGAGGCCGCACAGGTCGGCCAGGAGCGCCTCGGGCGCCACGCCGGCCCCGCCCTCCGGGCCGTCGAAGCGGAACTGCAGAAGCCGCGTCCGGAGCCCCTCCGACGCGTCGTCCGCACCGTTCGCGTCGGGCGCGGCGCCGCCCGGCTTGGGGACCTCCGGTGCGGGCTGCGACGGCGGCGGCGAAGCCTCCCCGTCGGCCAGCGCGGCCATGCGATCGAGTTCGGGACGGATGTCGGCATGCGGTTCCGCGTCGGGGTCGCTCACCAGCGCGCGCAGGCGGTCGGTGGCCTGCAGGAGGACGTCGATCAGATCGCCGGTCGGCAGCAGGCGGCCGTCGCGCACGCCGCCCAGCAGGTTCTCCGCGGTGTGCGAGAGTTCGACCGCATTGTCCATGCCGATGAAGGAGACCCCGCCCTTCACCGAGTGCATGGCCCGGAAGAGGGTGGTGATCGGTTCGTCGGCGCCCGGCGCCGCCCCCTCGAGTTCGAGAAGGCGCTGCTCGAGCGTCGCGAGGTGCTCCATCGCTTCCTGGAGGAACTCCTGCAGGAGCGATTCGTCCAGGGCGTCGCTGCGTTCCCCCATGCCGGCTGG
>CAZKKD010000100.1:0-7076 GCA_964553265.1 uncultured Planctomycetales bacterium
CGCGGGGGCGATGCCTTCCCGCGGTGCGTCGCGGTTGATCACGGCGGGGATCGCCCGGTCGCGGAAACAGCCGGCGGCGACGGCGATGTCCACCGCCCCCGCCCCCTCCGCGCAGTTGCCCACGGACGCCTTGCCCGCCAGCCCCGGGATCTCCGGCAGGCGCTCGCCCCGCACGGCCCGCAGCGCGCCGGGCACCGCCGCGCCCCACGCCGGCGATCCCCGCCCCCGCGGGCCCACCCCGGCCCCCTCCGGGCGGGGGAGGGAGAACGGAATGACTCCGGGCTCGTGAAGGCAACCGGAACGTTGTCGGATCGGGGGCGTCTGCCCTATTCGTCGGCCGGGGGTTCGGGTTCGACCGGGACGGTCGGGACGGCGGTGGCGACCTCCGGCGCGTCGGGGGGCGGCGCGTCGGGCGTGGGGGCGGGGTGCGGGTTGGGGCCGTAGGCGACGCGGTCGAGCTGGCGCAGGTACGCACGCGCCCAGGCCTGCCAGTCGGTGAGGCGCGTCTTGAGATAGGTGTGCCGGCGGTAGCGCTGGAGCGTCTCCTCGGCGTCGGCCGTCTCCGGCGCGACCAGGTGCTGCCAGGTGAGGTCGGGCTCCGGCGCGTGGACGGCCAGCACCTCGCGCCAGTAGGCGGCCGCGGCGTCGGGGTCGCCGTAGACGAGATAGCTGATCTCGCCGAGGCGGAAGTAGGTGGCCGCGCGGACCGCGACCGAACCTTCGGCCTCGGAGCGGGCGATGGCCTTGCCGTAGGCGCGGACGGCGGCGTGGACGGCGGCGGCGGCTTCGGTCCGCTTCCCATCGTCGAGGAGGGCGAGGCCGCGGGCCTGGTGGGCTTCGCCGAGGATGTGGTAGAGGTCGGGGTCGGCCGCGTCGGCGGCCTCGGCGTGCTGGACCGCGAGCGCGGCGTGGCGGATGGCCTGGTCGAAGGCGCCGAGGTGCGTGTACACCAGCGCCACGTCCGCGCGCGCCTGCAGGAAGCGCGGCGCCGTGCTGAGCGCGTCGAGGTAGTAGCGGACCGCCTCCTTGACCTGCCCCTGCCGGACCCGGTTGCCGGCCATGACGTAGAGGATGCGGGCCTCGCGGTCGGGCTCCGGGATCGGGGCGGCCGCGGGGGCGTCGGCGGTCTGCGGAGCGGCGGGCTCTTCCAGGGCCGGCTCGGCCTCGAGCGGGTTGACCGGCGGATCCGACGGGGCGTCGCCGGCGAAGGTCGCCGCGGCGGCGAGGAAGAGAAGGGTTGCCAGGAGGGCCGTTGTGCGTCGCATGCGTCCGCGCTCCGTCAGGGGACTCGGGCTGTCCGCCGCCGCACCGCCCGGACACGCCTGTCCGCGCCGGCGCGACGCGCCGTCTCTGTCGGTATCGACATTCCGGGCGAAGTTGTTGAGGAAAAGCGGGCCGAGTGGCGCGGTCAGGTCTCGCCGTCCTGTGCGCGCTTGCGGGCGAGCTTCTGCTGGTACTTGCTGAGCGGCTTGTCCGGATCGGACGCGGACGGGGCGGGGGCCGGACGCGGGGGCAGGCGCCAGAGGTCGTCGTCGGCGAGGCCGAGATCCTCCAGGATGCGCGCCGCGTCCTCCCACGGCGGATCGTAGGCCGGGCCGTGGGTGTCCGACCCGACGGCAAAGCGGACGCCGCGCTCGCGCATGTAGGCGGGGTGGTGGACGTACTGTTTCTGGAAGGCCTCGGGGTAGGGGGGGTTGAAGGGGCAGGCCGCGGGGTTGATCTCCAGCGCGGTGTCGCGTTCCTGGAGCGCGGCGGCGAAGGCGTCGTGGTGCGACAGGGGGATCTTGCCGAAGTCGTCGAGCCAGGGGTCGGTGCGGTAGCGTCCTTCCTCGTCGGCCCAACCGCCCATCCACCACCACGGGTGGGCGACGATGTCCACCAGCGGATGCGCCGCGAGGAAGAGGTACTGCCGCTGGTAGTCGGCGATGACGGCGTCGCGCTCCAGCGGGACGTAGAGCGGCCAGTGGACGCCGCCGACGACGTACTCGATCCCGTAGGCGTCGCGGTCCTCCTCCGCCAGGCCGAGCGCCAGGGGCCCACCGGCGGGGCCGCCGTCGCGGAGGCCGTAGGGGCCGGCGAGCTCGCGGCCGGACTCGATGGCGTCCAGTTCCCAGCGGCTCACGCAGCCCGCCTCCACGCCGAAGTGGAGCCGGGGGTCGAACGGAAGCGCGGCGAAGGCCTCGCGCGCGCGGTGGATGTCGTCCAGGTTGTAGGGCGGGTTGACGTGATCGGTGATGCCGAGGTCGGTGATGCCCTGCGCGCGGGCCGCAGGCAGCAGGTCGGCCAGGGGCACGCCGATGCCGCCCTCGGTGCAGTCGCAGGAGTGGGTGGTGTGGATGTGCCAGTCGGTGGTGATCTTCATGGCGTCCGGTCCGTCGGTTCCGCGTCGGCGACCGCGGCGGGGTCGAGGAGGATCAGGAACCCGGAGCCGCCGCCGTTGCGGGCCTCGGCGTGGAGCACCATCGGGCGCACCTGTCCGTCCGACAAGAGCGTCACCACACGCAGGGTGCCGCCGCCGGCGCCGGTGCGCCAGTCGTAGAGGCGGTCGAGCAGGTTGCGCGGCGCGAAGCGCACGGCGTCCGGCGTGGAGGCCGGATCCTTGACGAAGGTGGCCGTCCCGTCGGAGTACCAGATGCGGGCGAGCGCGATCTCCGGCTGGTCCCAGTTCTGCCGGGCGAGGGCGTAGCTGGTGGCGCCGGCGACGGGGTCGTCGTCGTCGGCCACGGTCCGGAGGGCGTCGAGGTGGTCGGCGTAGCGCGTTTCGATGGCCTGCGGGCGGTAGTCCGCCGGCAGGACGAGCGTCTCGTACAGGAGCGGGTAGCCCAGCCAGGCGACGGCGATGCAGAGCGCCCCCGCGCCCGCGACGAGAAGCCATTTGCGTCTGCTGCCCTGGTCGGCCTCGGCCATGATCGCCTTTCGTGGGCCCGGCGTCCGCTCAGGAGGCGGCGGGGGCTTCCTGGGGGACGCGGCTGGCCTGGGACGCGGCGTCGGGGCGGGGGATGCCCTTCCAGGCGTGGAAGCTCTCCAGGGCGGCCTCGATGCGGGTCAGGTAACCGGCGTCCGCGCCGTGCCCGTCGAACTGCAGCATGATGTAGGGCTTCCGCTTGCGGGCCATCGTCTCCTTGAAGTAGGTGGTGATGTAGCTGTCCGGCCCGCACATGAAGTTGGTGAAGTAGACACCGAAGAGGTGGTCGTGCGCGAGGACATACTCCGCCGCGGCGAGGATCTTCTGCCCGTAGTGCCAGTACATGTTCTGGTGCTCCGCGCGGACCGGCCCGTAGTCGAGCGGCAGCATGTCGACGAAGAGGACGGTGTACCCCATCTCGGCTATCTTCTTCGGGAGGTCGAGGGTGAGGCCCGCGTCGAGGGTGTTGTACGGGCGGCCGACGCAGACGATGCCGAGGGTGCCGTCGCGCTCGATCTTCGCCAGCCCCTCGCGCCCGAGCCGGAGCGCTTCGGCGCGGAAGTCGGCCAGCGCCCGGCGGCCGGCCTGCCAGGCGGCGGCGATGGCCTCGCGCGAGCGGTTGAGCCGGGGCCCGAGCGCCTCGGTCAGGCGGTCGACCATGTACGCGTCGCCGAGCTGGAACTGCACGATGGGCGCGAGGATGCGGTCGGCCGCGCCGAGGTGCTCGTTCGCCGACAGTACGCCGGGGTGCGCCTGCAGGTAGCAGCAGAAGTGCGCGTCGGTGAAGCCGGGGTTCTCCTCCCGCAGGAGGTGCGGCACGAAGAGCCAGTCCACCTTCTCGGTCTCGAGGAGGTGGCGGGCGTGCCCCTGGCTGGCGAGGACGGGCGCGCAGTACTCGGCCGCGGAGATGGCGGCGCCGGCCTTCAGCAACTCCTCGTCGGTGCGCTTGCTCACCACCGGCCGGCAGCCGAGCTCGCGGAAGAAGGTGGTCCAGAGCGGCAGATAGCCGTGGAGTCCCAGCGCCCGGGGCAGCCCCACGCGGGGCCCCTCCTTCGCGTCGTTCCAGCCCTTGCGCCAGGCCGCTTCGCGCTGGCGGAGGAAGGCGTAGCCCTCGGCCTTCTGGACGATGGGCTTGTCGGACTCGTAGTCGCGGCCGCACTTCAGGCCCCACGCCACCGTGGAGCCGCCGGCGTGGATGATGCTCAGGTTGCAGCGGTTGTGGCAGAGCTCACAGATCTCGTACTCCACCTCGACCGTCTCGTCGGCGAAGTCGAGCCCGAGGAAGGCCTTTCCGTCGGCGTTGCGCTCCTGGGCGAGCAGGCACATCCCCAGCGCGCCGGTGATGTGGCAGAAGGGGCTGACGCGGATCGGGATGCCCAGTTCCGCCTCGAAGGCGGCCACGAGCGCGCGGTTGCGGGCGGTTGCGCCCTGGAAGCAGACATGCTTGCCGATGTAGAGCCCGCCGACGACCTTGTTCAGATAGTTGTCGCGGACCGAGTGGAGCACGGCCGCGGCGACGGCCGGCTTGGTCCAGCCGCGCGCGAGGAGGAGATCCAGGTCGCGCTCCATGAAGACGGTGCAGCGGTCGCTGGTCTTGGGGCATTCGACCCCCATCGCGAAGTCGGCGTACTCGCCGATCGGGACGCCGAGCTTCAGCGCCTGCTCCTCGATGAAACTGCCGGTCCCGGCGGCGCAGACGTAGTTCATCACCGCGTTGTAGACCACCCCGTCCTGGAGCTGGGTGAACTTCGCGTCCTGCCCGCCGAGCTCGAGGATGGTATCCACCTCCGGGTCGAGAAAGACGGCGGCGCGGGCGTGGGCGGTGATCTCGTTGACGGCCAGGTCGGCGCCAATGACCTCCTTGATCATCTTGCGGCCCGACCCGGTGGTGCCCACCGCGCGGATCTGCCACGTGAGGCCCGCGCGCTCCTGCAGGCCGCGGACCGCGTGGAGCAGCTTCTGCACCGCGCCGATGGGATCGCCGGCGGTCTTGCGGTAGATCCAGGCCACCACGCGCTGCGCGTCGTCGACGAGCGCGGCCTTGGTGCTGGTCGAGCCGATGTCGATGCCCAGCGTCACCGGCACCGTGCCGCTGCGGGGCTCGACGAGGGCCACTTCGCTGCCGAGTTCGTCGACGCAGGCGTCCGCCCAGGCGATCTCCGGGTAGTCGGTGAGCGTCAGCGCCAGGGGCGGGCGCAGGTAGTCCGCGCCGGTGCGCTTTTGGCGCCCGGCGTCGGGGTCGAGCCGCGCGGGGTCTACCCCCCCGGCCACGCCGTGGCGGCGGGCGTAGAGCGCCGCGCCGAGCGCCCCGACCAGCTCCGGCGTTTCGGGGGCGACCGTCTCGACGCCCAGGGCCTCGCGCACCGCGTCCACCACCACGCGGTTGCGGGCCACCCCGCCGATGAGGACGGTCTTGCCTTCGAGCTCGTGCCCGCCGAGGAGCCCGTCGACCGTGGAGCGCCCCAGCCCCCGGCAGAGGCCGGCGGCGATGGCGTCGGTGCCGAAGCCCTCCTGCTGGAGGTGGATCATGTCGCTCTTGGCGAAGACGGCGCAGCGGGTGGCCACGCCGGGCGCGCGGCCCGCGTAGGCCATCGCCTTGTCGGCGAGCGCCATGGGGTCGGTCTGGAGGCGGAGCGCCTGCTGGTCCAGGAACGCGCCGGTGCCGCTGGCGCAGGCGGAGTTGGTGGTGCAGCGCTGGTAGCCGCCGTCGGCGTCGAGGCGCGTCAGGGAAAAGCTGCCGCCCCCGATGGAGATGATGTTCCGGGCGTCCGGCGCCACCGCGTGCGCGCCCTCCACCTGGGCCACGATGGCGTCGATGTAGGGCCCCGCGAGGGCGAGCTCCTGCGCGCCGCTGCCGGTGCGGGCGGCCCCCGCCACCGTATCGAGCGGGAAGGACGCCAGTTCGCGCGCCAGGGTGGCCACCGGTTCGCCCTGGTGGCGGACGTAGGCGGTCTGCTGCACGGCGCCCGCATCGTCCACCAGGACGAGGCCGACGTAGAGGCTGCCGATGTCAATGCCGAGATGGGCCACGCGGGGCCTCCTTATCCTGCCTGGTTCCTCCGGACCGCGTGTGTCCTGCCAGAGCAACGCCCGATCCGGGCGCCGCCGCGGCTCGACGGTCCGTCCGTCGCCGCGACCGGTGTGGCTGCTGTCCCCCCGGGGCCGGCGCGGGCCGTAGAAAGGCCGGAGTATAGCAGAACGCGGCCCCGATTGGCAAGGCATTCGGCCGGAAACGGCAGGCGGTCCGGCGGGACGCGACAGCAGGGCCATTCCACTCCTGCCATTTCTCCCTGAACCTGGCCGCGCCGATTCGGCAACCGTCCCCTCTCCCGCTGGGAGAGGGTCAGGGTGAGGGCGTTTTCACCGTCCGGGGCCCTCACCCCGGCCCTCTCCCAGCGGGAGAGGGAGAACGGAATGGCCCTGGGCGCGACAACCGGTCTCTTGCGGCGGTCCGCAATGGTCGATACGATCCATGAACCTGCCGACGCGCCGCCTGCGACAGCCGGCGGCGCCCGGCGCGGATGAAGGAGGGGACGACATGGCGGGCGAGTTGGCGTTCCGCAAGATGTCGGGCGCGGGGAACGATTTTCTGCTCGTCGACAACCGCGGCGGGGGCGTTGCCGAACCGGACAAGCCGGCGCTGGCGCAGCGCGTCTGCCCCCGGCGCGTGGGCGTGGGTGCGGATGGCCTGGTGCTGCTGGAGCCGTCGCAGAGCTGCGACTTCCGGATGCGGATATTCAATCCCGACGGCACGGAAGCCGAGATGTGCGGCAACGCCTCGCGCTGCGTCGCCCTCTACGCGGTCGAGCGCGGCCTGGCGGGGCCCGAGATGGTCTTCGAGACGCTGGCCGGCCCCATCCGCGCAGCCGTGGCCGACGGGCAGGCCCGGGTCTGCCTCGGCGAGGCCGCGCGCCCGCTGCGCCACGCGGACCTGGACTTCGCCGGCCGGACCGCCGACGTGCACTTTGTCGACACCGGCGTGCCGCACGCGGTCGTGGCGGTGGAGGCGGTCGAAACGGCGGACGTGGTCGGGTGGGGCCGGGCGCTCCGGCAACCTCCCCGCCTCGCGCCCCCGGGGACGAATGCGGACTTCCTCCCCCGCGCCCGCGGCCCCGTGCGCGTCCCGACCCACCAACGCCGCCCCCAGGACCAACCGCCCGCCGGCGGCCCC
>CAZKKD010000100.1:7086-11046 GCA_964553265.1 uncultured Planctomycetales bacterium
CATGGGGACGGGGACGAAGAGCGGGGTGTGGGCGAGGGACGGGGGGGGGTGGGGCCCTACGAACGGGGGGTGGAGGCCGGGACGCTCGCCTGCGTCACCGGCGTCACCGCGGCGGCCCGGGGGGCGGCGACGGTGTGGGACCTCGCGAGCCCGGGCGGCCTCGTCACCCGGAGCGGCGACCGGCTGGAGGTCGCCTTCCGGTTCGAGGACGACCGCGCCGTCGCCCTCTGGCTCAGCGGCCCCGCCGTCACCGTCTATGACGCCACCCTCCCCGCCGCGTTCCTTGCCTGACGGGCGATCCGCCTCAGGGGGCGGTGGGAATCCACCCTCAATCGTGTTCCGCCCCGCCGGAACGGAAATGTCCGGACCGGCGGGGCAGGGGGCGGTTGCGCAGGCTCAGGCCGGCGCGGCGTGGATGCGCTCGGCCTGGCGGGCGAAGCGGCGGACGAGGTCGTCGATGCGGAAACGCTTGTGCCCCTTGAGGTAGGAGTGCACCGTGTTGTGGAACGGCTCGGTCCAGTGGGCGGGCACGCCGTCGCGGCCGACCACCGCGCCGACGATGCTGCCGGCGGTGGCGGCGGTGCAGTCGTTGTCGTAGCCCATCGCCACGGTCTGGCCGAGCACCCGGGTGACGTCGTGCCCGCCGATGGTGATGCCCCAGACGGTGAGGCAGGCGTTGTTGATGGTGTGGATCGGGCTCATGCCGGGGAACTTCGCCTCCATGGCTTTGCGCGCCTGGCGCCAGTCGCGGATGCGCGGCGCCTCCCGCAACGCCCAGCGCACCGCCCGGGCGAGGGCGGAGCGGCGGGGGATCTCCGCCAGGCCGGCTTCGAGCGCGGCGACCGGGTCGTCCAGCGCGAACGCGGCCGCGATGCAGGCGGCGAAGTACATCTCGCCGTAGATGCCGTTGCGGCGGTGGCTGAGGTACGCGTCCCGCCAGGCGAGCTCCGCCGCCACCTCCGGCAGCCCCGGCGCGACGTAGCCCCACGGATCGGCGCGGATGGCGGCCCCGATCCAGTGGCGGAAGGGGTTGTCGGTCGCGCCCACCTTCTCCGCCGCGATGCCCCGCTTCAGGTTCTTGAGCGCCACATCCTCGGCCGTGCAGGCCATCGGGAGCCACCGGACCCACGCCTCGCCCGCCTGTTCGATGGTGAAGTCGGGACCGTAGGCCTCCAGGATGAGGAGCCCGAGCAGCGTGTAGGCGATGTCGTCGTCGGTCGGGACCCCGTCCATCCCCTCGGCCGCGTAGCGGAGCCGCGGCGTGGTGTCGTAGCGCTTCGCTTCCGGGTCGGGGACGCGCGACCAGTAGCGCTCGGGCGGGAACGCCTCGCCGTTCGCCTCGGCGAGCGCCTGCATCCGCTCCACCGGCCAGAGCTCCACGGGTGCGCCGAGGGTGCAGCCGGCGCAGCGCGCCAGGAACGCACCCTCCACGCGGTCCCGGTAGCGCTCCCGGTCGAACCCGTCCCAGAGGCGGCGCGGCTTCTTCGGCCGGAGCGCACGGATGGCCGGAAGGGCGTCGGGCTCCTTCTGCGCCACCGTTTCGCCTGGTGCAAGGGCCCCCAGGCGCTTGCGGAGGGTCTTGAGCTCCCGCTCGGTCTGCCGGACCAGCGCCCGCGCTTCGCCGGCGCCTTCCTCGTGCTTCAGGTGCCCGTAGAGGGCGATCTCGTCCACGATGGCTTTCAGGCCGTCGCTCTTCGGATAGGCCATGGGGGTTCCCTTTTCCGCAATGGGGCGCTTCTGTCGAAAACCTGCTTGTTGCTCCCAGGGCCCTGCACTATAGTAGATTGAAAGTGCGTAGTCTGCGCGAAATCGGGAGAAATGTATGCAGAATCGCGCATCTCTGCCGGCTGCCCGGCGGTACGAGCCGATTCACCTGCCGGATGCGTTTCCGGTGCATGTCGGGCGGCATTCGCCCGGGACGGCGCCGTTGACGGTGCTGCACCAGCACGACTGCCTGGAGCTTGGGCTGTGCCATGCGGGGGCAGGGGTGTTTGTGGTCGAGCAGAAGGTGCTGCCGTTCGGGGCGGGGGACGTGTCGGTCATCAACGACCGGGAGGTCCACCTGGCCCGGAGCGCGGCGGAGACGGGGAGCGAGTGGACCTTCGTGAGCCTGGACCCGGCGCGCCTCTGGCCGGGCGGGCTGCCGGACCGGGCGGTGCTGCGGACCGGTGCGCTGGGCGGGCCGTCGTTTTCCAACATTCTGTCTGCGCGCGAGCATCCGGAGGTGGTGGAGCTGGTGCGCCACCTGGTCGCCGCGTTGGAGACGCATGGCGCGGCCGGTGCGGCGGTGGTGCGGGGGCTGGCGCTGGCCATTCTCGGCCGGCTCCACCGGATTGCGGCGGCCGCCGGGTGCGACCTGCTCGGGCAGGCCACCGGCGACCGGGAGGCGACCGCCCGCGTCGCGCCGGCGCTGGAGCACCTGGCGCGGGCGTATGCCGAGCCGGTCCGCGTGCCCGACCTCGCCGCACGCTGCCACCTGAGCGAGGCGCAGTTCCGGCGCGTCTTTGCCCAGGCGACAGGGCAGGCCCCGCAGGCGTACCTGGCGCGGCTGCGGGTCTCGATGGCGGCGACGCTGCTGGAGAGCACCGACGCGCCGGTGACGCGGATCGCGCTCGCGGTGGGCTATCCGTCGCTCAGCAGTTTTCACCGCCAGTTCGGAAAGCTGATGGGCATGCCGCCCCGCGCCTGGCGCCGCCGGGCGGATGGGTCATTCCGTTCTCCCGCTCCCGCCGGGAGAGGGCCGGGGTGAGGGCCTCGGACGGTGAGCATTCGGGACGTGGACCTCTCCCCACTCGCGGCGCTCGGCCTGACGACGCTCACCGTCGACCCGGACGGGGTGACCGGCGGATGGGCCGCCGTCCGCGGCATGGAGACGCTGCAGGCCATCAACGGCCTCGGCCCGGACGCGTTCTGGAAGGCGCACCCCGACCTCGGCCAGGCCGCCGACGACGGCGGGACCGCGGTCTTCTGACGCGCTGTCCATCGGGATGGGGCGGACGGTTTCTTACTCGGCCGCGTCGGGGAGCAGATCCCGGAGGGTCTTCGCGATGGCGGTGTTGTCCTGCGTGCCGGCGAAGCGCTCCGCCCCGACGCCGACGGCGTAGACCGGCACGTCCGCTGCCGAATGCCCGCCGCTGCGGTACCGGTAGCCGCCGCGTTCGGCAAGCAGCGCCTGCGCACGCTTCACCACCGCGTTGGCGTTGCCGTAGTTGCCACCCTTCTCCCTGGCCTGGTTCCGGAGGGCCTGGTCGGCGGCGCTCAGTTGCTGCCGCTCGGCGTCGGTGAGCGACAGGCCGAAGGCGTCTTCGACCGTTTTCAGGATGGCCTCGGTCGCGGTGCCGTCCGCGTACAGCTTCCGCAGCGCGTCGCCGAGGGCTTCGCCGCTCATGCGCTGGCGGAGGAGTGCGGTCGGGTCGCCGCCGTCGAGCGCATCCAGGTCGCCGGTTTCGTGGTCCGCAGTCACGACAACCAGCGTCTCGTCCGGGTGCGCGCGCTGGAACGCCAGCGCCGCGCGGACCGCGTCGTCGAACGCCTTCACCTCGCGGACGGTGGCGCCGAGGTCGTTGGCGTGGCAGGCCCAGTCGATCTTGCCGCCCTCGACCATAAGGAAGAAGCCGCTTTTGTTCGACAGGAGGCGGATCGCTGCGAGCGCGATCTCGTCCAGGCGCAGGTCGTCTTCCGTCCTGTCAATCGCATACGGCAGCGACGCGCCGCGGTGCAGACGGTGATTGAAGACGATGGCGCGGGTGCCGGGTTGCAGCTTATCCACTGCTTCGCGCGTCCGGGCAAGGGTGAAGCCGTTCGCCACGGCCCGCTGCAGGTTGTCCTCGCCCTGTTTCGCCTGGCCCTTGAAGCCGCCCCCGCCGAAGACGTCGACCTGCGCGTCCGCGGCGGCGCGGGCGATGAGGAAGTACTTGTTGCGCCGGTCCACGTGGGCATAGAACGCCGCCGGCGTGGCAT
>CAZKKD010000101.1:0-10991 GCA_964553265.1 uncultured Planctomycetales bacterium
AGGAGATGAGGCGGGGGGGTCCGAAGGAAAGAGAGCCCGTCCGCGCGTCACCGCACAGGCATCCGCGGGCCCCTGCACCGGCTCAGACGGCGCGCCTCTTCGGCAGAGGACCAGGCAAGCCGGCGAACGCCACACGGCACAACGGCGGCCTGCAGGCAAGCCGCCAAGCGGTTGCAAGAAGAGGGGCAGCGACACCACGGACCACGCCGAGGCGAGGGCCGCGCGTTGCACCGCCACGACCTGCCGTACAGGGGGCGAACGGGAAACAGCGGGTCACCCGCTCAACGCAGGTCCGGCGGAAAGGCGATTCCGAGCCGCTCAGGCAGACGCGCTCCGCGCCATCCGCTTCCGATAGGCCTCCCGGACAAGGACATAGAAACTCGCCAGAAAAAAAACCGCAACGGCGGCGCCTACAACGGGCAGCTGCCTCTGCGGCCCGCTTGGCTGCTGGGGGGTCCTCGCTTCCTCGACGATGACCAGGGGCCGGCTTCGTTTCCAGACCTGGTTCTTGGCCCGGAAGAGCGACTCCTGCGCGTCCTTCACTTCCTGGAGTGCAAGTCCCATTTCGAACCGGGCCGACTCCACCTTCGACCGGTTTTCGATCAGGAACAGGTTCAGCGCATCCAGCCGGCGCTTCGTCTCGTCCAGGGCCTCCGCGGTGGCTTCCCGCATGCGCTTGGCGGCACCGAGTTCCAGTCGCGCCTCCCCCACCATGGCCTGAAGCTCCACATAGGCCTGGTTCTGTTCCTCGACCACCAGGCGCGTATCCAGAATCTCGGCAGGCGGAACCTTCAACCGCTCCGAAAGTTTTTCCAGCAATTCCGGGCTCTGCGCCAGGGTCCGCTCCAGGCGCAATACCGGAGGCAGGCGCTCCAGGTCTGCGCGGCCGGCCTCCACCTTGGCGGTCAATTCGGCCACGGCCTGCGTATACTCGATCACCTCCTTGTGCAGGCGATCCCGCTCCAACCCAAGCACCTTGGCCTCTCCGTCCTTGTGGTCCACCTCCAGCGCCCCGGACAACTGCGCGTACGTTTCCTTCTTTTTCTGCAGGTCCAACTGCGCCTGCTCCAGGTTGGCTTCCGCCTTTTCCTGGCGTTCAATGTCCTTGTTGAGCAGGTTCTTCTCTGCGCCAAGGAAGCCGAATTCCACGATGTTTTCGACCAGTTCCCGCGCCTGGGTAGCGCTGGGAACTTCCGCGGAAATATTGAGATAGATCCCATCCGTGCCGGCGGACACGCTGACGATCCTGCGCATCTCCTCAAGCGGGTAGGCATTGCCGTTGGCTCGCCGGACCCCAACCGTCTGAAAGGCCTTCTCCAATGTCCCGCTTGCCTGAAAATAGGCGGTAAACTCCTCCGGCGACGGGCGCGCCAGGTTCCCCTGCGCATCCGCCACCTCGTTCACCATCAGGCGCGCCGATGCCGTATAGCGATCGGGTTTGCGCAGCATGTAGATCACCACCAGTCCGGTCAGCACAATGGTGACGAGCGCGATGGTCCGCCAGCCGCGCGCCAGCGTCAGGCCGAGGTCCAGCAGATCGATCTCGTCCTCCGGCGGCGCACAGAACCCGGCCGGCAGGTAGACCGGCGCCGCTTGGGCCGATTCGTTCGTCCCGGCACCGGCCGGCTTGTTCTCTTCTTCGTTCATGGCCATCCCTGCAACTCCTCTTCGATACCGGGTGCGCGCATGCCTCCGCAGAAACAGGCGCACCCGCCGCACGCTCTGCTGCGGACCAGCGACAAACTTCCGTCAGCTGCGTGGATTCTACGGAAGCCGAATCGTCCCTTCCACTCTTTTCTCGGACGCTTCGTCTCCATCACCGGCGAGGGTCAGGTCGAACGCGACCGCATCCGGCGGGGTCTGCTCCGACCAGGTGGTCTCCCAGTCCATTTCGTCTTCCCGCAGGCGAACCGCGAAGCGGGTAACGCGGCAGAGGGGAACGCGGCGGACCTCTGCGTCGGCCTCTTCTTCCCCGTCATCCGTGGCGAACGGATCCTCGCCCAGCATCTCGGCAGCCGTCTCGAGCCGCTCCAGTACGTACGCGTCTTCGCCCGTCTCCATGCGTACGCGATAGCGGACCCAGGTCAGAGGAGGCGCTTCGCCGGTCGCGGACGGAACCAGGCTGCCGGTCGTGAGAAGCGTCAGTTCCGGCCAGCCGCCGGCCTCGCCGCTTCCGGTCTCGAGGCGGACCGGCGCCACGTCGCCCGGCGGGTCCGGCAGCGCCATGCGCAGGTCGGCGGCCAGGAGGTCCCGCACCCCGGCGGCCTCCAGGCGCCCGGCCACCGCCGCGGCGATGCGTTCGCCCGAGGTCACCGTCCCGATCACCGTAAAGTAGACCGCCCCCAGGAGCGCCGCCAGGATGGCGACCGCCAGGAGAAGCTCGAGAAGGGTGAAGGCGCGCCGGGCGGCCGCGGAGCGAGCGCCGGTCATTCCGGCTTCTCGCAGCGCGCCGTGGAGAGGGGGAGCTCGCGGATCGAACCGTCGACGGCCGGCCACGCCACCGTCGCGCGGTAGAGCACCAGGGTCCGTCCGCTGCGGGTTTCGCCCAGCACGGCCGCTTCGCCGACCGACCAGGTCCAGTCACGGCGGCCGGGCACCTCGCCGAGGGGTTCGACCTCCTCCTCGTCCGCCGCGAGCCGGCGCCCGAGCGCGGCCGCCGCGGCCTCGATGGCGTCCAGGCGCTCGACCGCTTCGATCCGGGACGTCGTCGCCCGGTTGCGCGCCACCAGCAGCGTGGTGACGCAGACGCCGAGGACCGCCACCGCCATCAGCACCTCCAGGAGCGTGAACGCGGCCGCCGTCCCGCGCGGGGGGCGTTCCGCGGTGCGCGTCGGCGTCATCGGATGCGCGTCTCCTCGTCTTCCTCGATCCGCACCGCGCCCGTCAGCGGATGGACGCTCACCCGCAGCGGCGTGCGCCCCTCCATCGCCAGGACCAGCGCGTGCGCCGCCACCCGGCCGCGCGGATCGAACCGCACCGTCACCTCGGTGCGCCGCCCGCCGGTCTGGCCCTCCACCTCGATGGCGGCGATCCGTACGTCCTTCGGGAGGGCGCGGGGGAGGAAGGCGCGTCTTGCCTCGTCGTCCGGGTCGTCCTCCGCCTGGCCGCCGGGCAGGGCAATCAGGCGGTTGCCCGCCAGGTCGTAGGTGAGCGCCATCGGTTCGCCGCGGGTCACCGCCTCGCTGCGGAGCCAGCGCACCGTCGCCCCCCCCGTCCGCGCCCCGGCCCGCAGGCGCGCGCCCGGGGCCGCACCGTCGAGGGCGGGGACCGCCACCAGCATGAGCATGGAGAGAATGGCCAGCGTCACGATGAGTTCGATGAGCGTCAAGCCCCGGCGCGCGGCGCCGCACCGCGTCGTGCGCGTCATTCGGCGTCCAGCTGCCAGCTCTCGATGTCGGCGTCGATGCCGCTGCCGCCCTCGCGCCCGTCGGCCCCGTAGGAAACGATGTCCGGCTGGTTGCCGTGGCCCGGGTGGATGTAGATGAAGTCGTTCCCCCACGGGTCCTTCGGCACGCGTCCGCCGGAAATGTACCCGCCCTCCTTCCAGCCCTTCACGCCGGGGTCCTTCACCAGCGCCTCCAGGCCCTCGCTCGTGGACGGGTACTTCCCCGTGTCGAGCTTGAAGAGCTGCACCGCCTGCAGGATGCTCTGGATGGACGAGCGCGCCGCTTCGCGCTTCGCCTTGTCGGCGTGGCCGTGGATGTTGACGACCACGACCGAGGCGAGAATGCCGAGGATGACCACCACCACCATGATCTCGACCAGGGTGAAACCGGCCGTGCGCCGCCGGGGGCGCGTCTTCGTTCCGTTCTGCATTGCGTTCGGTCCTCCGTTGCGTCCCGGCCGCTCCGGCCGGGGACGCGTGCGTGTTCGGCGTACCTGCTCGTCCCTACTCTACTGTACTGCGTCCTGGCGCGGCCTTCGGGTACATGCGGCGCCGGGGCGGTCAGCGGATGATGTTGCTCATCTGCATGATGGGCTGGATGATGGAGAGGGCGATGAAGCCCACCACCACCGCCATCACCAGGATGATGACCGGCTCGATGAGCGAGGTGATCCGCCCGATCGCCACCTCCAGGTCGGCGTCGAAGTCGGCCGCCAGGTTGTCCAGGATCTCCGGCAGCTCGCCGGTGCGCTCCCCCACGTCCACCATCTGCACCACCGCCAGCGGCATGGTCCCGCCGCGGCCGAGCGCGCTCGCCAGCGACGCGCCGTGGGTCACCCGTTCGGCCGCGTCGCGCAGAAGGTCGGCGAAGACCAGGTTCCCCATCGCCGAGCCGGCCAGCTTGAGCCCCTCCACCGCGGGGATGCCGCTCTTCAGGAGCGCGCTGAAGGTGACCACGAACCGCGAGAGCGTGGTCTTGAGCGCGAGCTCGCCCACCACCGGGATGCAGAGCACCCACCGGTCCCAGCGCCGCCGCACCGCCGGCGCCCGGAGCGCGCGCCGCACCCCGAACCATGCCCCCGCCGCCAGGAGCAGCAGGAGCGGCCACCAGACCGCAAAGATGTCGCTCACCGCCAGGAGGATCCGCGTGCTCGCCGGCAGGGCCGCCTCGCCGCCCTGCTCGATGAGGACCTTCGTGATCTTCGGCACCACCCCCGCCAGCAGAAACGTCACCACCGCCAGCCCCACCACCACCATGAAGGCGGGATAGGTCATCGCGGCGCTGATCTTGGCGTTGAGCTCGTGCCGCTCCTTCAGGTAGCCGGCCAGCCGCTGCAGCATCTCGTCCAGGCGGCCGCTCTCCTCGCCGGCGCGGACCATCTGGATGTAGAACCGGTCGAAGCGGTCGACATGCCCCTCCAGCGCCTCGGCCAGCGAGCTCCCGGACCGGATCCGCTCGGCCAGGTCCAGCAGGATGCGCTCCTGGGTCTGGCCCCGGCTCTGGCGGGAGAGAATGTCGATCCCCTGCGCGAGGGGGACGCCGCTGCGCAGGAGCGTCCCGAGCTGGCGGGTCATCGCCACCCGGTCGCGTTCCCACGCGCCGCCGCCGAAGAGGGTCGGCAGGCGCAGGGCGGGCCGTCCCGACCGGCCGACGCGGGTCTCGCGCAGGCCGGTGGGGTAGACCCCCTGCATCCGCAGAAGGTCCCGCGCCTGCTGCGCCGTATCGGCCGTGACCATCCCCTTCACCGGCTCGCCGGCCCCGGAGAGCGCCCGGTATTCGAACACCGCCATCGGCAGAACCCTTCCCGCTCACCAGCGTCAGTTCCCCTGGGTCATCAACAAACACACGCGCGCACGGATACAGCGATACGGCCCGCGTCCGAAAGCGGCACGGGAGCATCGTCCTGCGTCCGTCCGGCATTGTAAGGGAACCGCCCCCCCGATTCCACCCCCCGACGCCCCGCCGGGTCCAGAAATCCGGACCCGGCCGCGTCAGGCGCGCAGAAGGGCGAAGCGGGCGGGGTCGAGGAACCGGTCGAGGAGCGCCGCGCCGTCGAGGGCGTCCACCGGCCCGGTCGCCGACGCGGCCACCGCCTCGTAGGCGGCCGTGAGGGTCCCGGCGTAGGCGTCCAGCGAATAGGTCTGCCGCACCGCGTCGCGGTTGGCGCGAATCGTCGCCGCACCGGTCTCCGCCAGCGCGGCGGGCCGGAGCGCGGCGGCGGCGTCCGCGTCGGCGCGCAAGCGGCGGATGACCGGCTCCTGCAGCGCCTCGTCGAGCCGGCCGAAGTCGATCCACGTTCCGTCCGTCGCCGCGGCGCGGGCCCGGTCGACCGCCGCGGCCTCGCACGGCCGGCCGTAGGCGGTCAGCGACCGCTCCAGCCCCGCGGCCAGCCGATCGGTAAAGGCCTCGCCCCCCACCCACGCCAGCGGCACCTCCAGGCGGCGGTAGAGCCCGTCCAGGTCCACCCCCGCGTCGGCGAATTCGTCGGTCACCTCCGGCAGGGCCCGGCCCGCCAGGGGGCGTTCGGCCAGCCAGGGCTCGAGGAACGCGAGGCCGAAGCCCTCCCCCACGCTCGTCGTGACGATGGCGTGCGCCGACCGCACCAGTGCGCCGAAGTCCACCCCCGGCTGCAGCCCGGCCCCGAACTGCACCGGCAGGCGTTCCTCCGCGGCGAAGGCCACCCACCGGTCGTAGACCGGCCGCGCCGACGGGTTCTTCGGGGCGAGGGTCACCGCGTAGCGGTCGCCCGCTTCGGCCGCGGCGGCCCAGAGCAGGAACTCGCCCACGTTCTTCCGCCGGATGGCGCGCGTCGGGTAGAGGAAGAGCCGCCCCCCCGCCGCCGCGTCCCCCGCGTCCGCCGCGTCGGCTGCTTCGGCCATGCCGTAGTCGACCGCGTTGGGGAGGTGGTGGAGCGTGGCGGCGTCCGCGCCCGCGTCGCGCAGGAAGTCCAGGTCCCGGCGGTTCAGCGTGCCGTAGTGGACATGCGGCGCGGCGGGATAGAGCAGCGCCCCCACCCGCTCCGCGTCGCCCCCGGCCAGGTGGTCGGCCAGGAAGGCGTAGCGGTCGGGCCGGCCGTCCTCGGCGAAGTCGTGCGGCTGCAGCAGCATCCGCTCCCCGCGTTCGGCCAGGACGCGCACCGCGGGGGCCAGCACCGCGTTCTTGCCGAGGCCGTGGTTGTGGATGTGCCAGAGGTCGGGGTCGCGCCCGAGCGCTTCGCGCGCTTCGCGGCGGAGGTTGTCGGCCACGGTTTCGGGATCGTGATCGGCGGGGGTGGTCTCGTAGGCGAGCGCCGGCAGCACGCGGACCGCGTCGCCGCCGGGCGCGCCGTCGGGCGGGGCTTCGCCCACGATGACGCAGGCCGCGCCGTCCCGGTCGGCCAGCGCCCGGAGCGCGTGGTCCACGACCCGGGTCACGCCGCCGCCGCGCAGGTGGTAGTGGACGATGGCGACGGCCGGCGCGCTCACGCCTCGATTCCGAACTTCTCGCGGTAGGCCTCGATCTCGATCATGGGCGGGCGTTCCTCCTCGCGGATCTCGTGGAAGACGGGGTTGTACTTCTTGTCCTCCACCTGGAACTGCCGCAGGTAGGGCTCCAGCTCCGGCAGCTCACCGATCCGCCCCATCGCCTTCAGCCGGCTGAAAAAGACCTGCAGGATGCCGAACGCCATCTTCGCCAGCGCGCGCGTCTCCTGGTTGCGGTGGACGCGCTGGTCGAGGTCGGTCTGCGCAAAGGCCGAGAGCCCCCACTTCTCGTAGACGTCGATGAGGTGGCTCGTCTCCACGCCGTAGCCGATGGGAAAGCGGATGCGATCCAGCACCTCGCGCCGGACCGCGTACTCGCCCGAGAGCGGCTGGATGATGGTGGCGAGCTCCGGAAAGAAGAGGCTGAAGAGCGGCCGGATCAGGATCTCGGTCACCCGCCCGCCGCCGGAGGGGCGCGACCCGGTGCTGAAGGCCAGCGGCCGGTCGTAGAAGGCCTTGACGTACTTCGTCTCCGGGTTGTTGATCAGCGGCGCCACCAGCCCGTAGACGAAGCGCGGGTGGATGTTCTTGATGTCCGCGTCGACGTAGACGATGATGTCGCCCTTGAGCTGGTAGATCGCCTTCCAGAGGTTCTCGCCCTTGCCGCGCTTCTCGCCCAGCTCGGGCAGGATGTCCCGCGAGAGATAGACGTCCGCGCCGTAGCTGCGGGCGATCTCGGCGGTCTTGTCCTCCGAGCCGCTGTCGATGACCGCGATCTCGTCCAGAAGCGGATAGCGGTCCATCAGCTCCGACTTGAAGAGGACAATCTCCTTGCCGATCGTCTTCTCCTCGTTGAGTGTGGGGATGCAGAGCGAGATGCTGAGGCCCTGCTCCTTCTTCTGCTCCACCAGTTGCAGGAGGTCCCAGAAGGCGGAGTGGTGGAACGTGTTCTGTTGCAGCCATTCATCGGTCTTCATGGCAGATCCCGTTGTCAATGGCGAGGAGCACCCCCACGAGCTGCGCGAGGCCCTTGAACATCGGGGGGATCTCCAGCCGTTCGCGGCCGTTCTTGAAGGTTTCGCCCCGCGTCAGCGCCAGGCGGAGCGCCGGGATGCCCCGGTCGGTGAAGGCGCTGATCTCCGAAAGGCTGCTGCTGACGCGCGGCTCGATGGTGAGCGCCTGGTGGACGCGCCGCGCGTAGTGCGCCAGCGGGTGCGAAAAGTCCATCCCCCCCGGCCGGCGGCTGGCGAAGAAGTCGGCGGTCACCTCCGCGCCGGTGTGGGCGGCCACCTCGGAGCAGATGTCCTCGATCCGCGCGCGGATGTCCTCCACCAGATCCTGCGCTTCGCTGCGGACCTCCAGGCGGAGGGTGGCCTCCGTCGCGGCGATGTCGTAGGCGCGCCCGCCCTCCACCTGGCCGAGAATGATGGTGGTGCGCGGCTTGCGGGGCAGCGCAATCCCCATCAGCCCGTCGATCACCTCGTTGAGGGTCTGGATGGCGCTGAAGGCGCCGAACTTGGTCCAGTCGTACTCCTCCGGCACCTGGCAGACAATCTCGCCGCGGATCATGCCGATGGAACTGTAGCTGAGCCGCCCGAGCTGCATCCCCTCGATGGAGAGGCCGGCCTCGATGGGCGACTGCGAGTGCTCCAGGAAAAACCGCACGCCCGCCAGGTCGCCGCGGCCGACGCTGCGGACCGCGCCGAGGAGGATGAGGTTGGCGTCCAGCTCCAGCCCCAGCGCCCCCAGCGCAGCCGGAAGCGTCATCAGCGCCGCCAGCCCCATGGCGTTGCGGCCGATGCTGAGCCCGGAGACGGTGCCGGTCTCCAGGTTGACGGTGTGGTCGGCGGCCGCCGGAAAGGTGGTGTCCGCGTGGGCCACCAGCAGGATGTTCCGGTCGCCCTTCGCACCGGGCAGGATGGCGGTGGCGTTGCCGATCTCGTCGCTGGCGACGTTCTGCAGGCCGGCCTCGGTGAAGCGGTCCTGCATGAAGCGCACCCGCCCCTCCTCGCCGAAGGTGGGGGCCGGGATCTCGCCCACCATCACCAGGTTCGTCAGCAGCATCTCCTGCAGCGGCTGCAGCGCATCGGCGTAGGCGGGCAGTTGGTCCAGAAGTTCGTTCGGTTCGGGCATGCTCGCTCCTTCGACGGCCGGCCCGCCCTGCCCCACGCGGGGCGTCGCGGACCGGGTCTCTCTCCACCAGACCACCCTAGCAGCAATACGGTTCAGTTAAGACTACCGGTGCGCCGTGGCATGGGCTTCCAGCCCATGATTTCACGGCCAAGATGGCCGTGCCACCGCTTAACTGAGCCGTATTGACCCTAGCAGATTCCACGCCCCGGCGCAAGCGCACCAACGCCGGCCGGAAGCGGTCCAGAGAAGGCAATGCAACCTCCGTTCCCGCAGGGTCATTCAATTCTTGCCATTTCGCTCTGAACCTGGCGGCGCCGATTCGGCAAAACTCCCCTCTCCCTCTGGGAGAGGGAGAACGGAATGACCCTGCCGTTCCCGCCGCCGCCTTGCGGATCGGCCCCGTCCCGGCTATGCTGCCGGGCGGTTGCGGGAGGAGACGTCATGTTGCGCGAAGTCCGGAATCTCAGGCAGGATGCGACAGGGTTCCGCCGCTGGTGGAACGACGACGCGTTCGATCTCATCGTCTGGTACGACCACCCCGACGGCGAGCCGACCGGGTTTCAACTCTGCTACAGCGTTCGCGGCGACGAACACGCCGTCACCTGGACCCCCCGGCACGGCTTCGCCCACAACCGCGTCGACCAGGGCGAGGGCAACGACGACGCGCCCTGGGGCCTCGGCCACGCGACCCCGATCCTCGTCCCGGACGGGGTCTTCCCCTTCCGCGCGGTGACCGACCGCTTCCGCGCCGCGGCGGAGACGCTCGATCCGGATCTCGCCGATCACGTTCTCCGCCACCTCGAGGCCTACCCCGGCGAACGCGGCCACCGCCTCACCGAGCGCCTCCCCCCGCCCCCCGGCGACGCCTGAGCGCGTAGGCCGGACAAAGTCCGGCGATGCGTTTCGAACAGACTGCCGGACTTCGTCCGGCCGACCCTTGCTGCCCGCACACCTCCGCACCCGCCGCCCGCGCGCCACCCAAGCGAATGGCCAATACAAAAAGGGGCGCCGTCGCCTCCCGCGCGACAACGCCCCTGACAGAATGTTCCCATTCGCATCCGCGTTCGAGGCGGTTGCAGAAATTGAATCGTGGCGCCAACCAGGTCCCGCAACGAAGTTCGGCGCCGCGAATCACTGTGTGCGACAGCGTCGTTCATCAGCGGGCAGTTGGATTCATCCGCCTTCTTCGTGCGTGCAGTGCCGCGCGCCGACCCCCGCCTGCGATCCTGCCCGCAGGCGCTCCAGGCAGCGGGCCTCGACCGCGTCGACCGGAATCTGTTCCAGGAGCCGGCAGCCGTGGCGGCAGGCGGGGGCGACCGCGCCGCGCAGGCTGTAGCACGGCGCGGTGCAGCCGGGCGGCCGCGCCGCGTCGGGGCGCCAGATCCGCTCGGCCCGGGGGTAGAACTCGCAGACCGCATGCGGGTTGATGCTCCCCCAGAGGGTGATGAGCGGCCGGTCCAGCGCCGCGCCGAGGTGAAGGAACCCGCTGTCCGGCGTCACCAGCAGGTCGCACGCCGCCACCACCGCCGCCGCTTTCGGGAGCGGCAACCCCGCGGCCACGATCCCCTCGATCCCGCGGACCGGCGCGGGAAAGCTGTGAAAGACCACCACGTCCGCGCCCCGCCCCCGCAGCCGCCGCGCCAGCTCCGCCCACGCCGGGCGGGGCCAGTTCCGCCGCACCCCGCAGGAGATCGGCTGGAGGCCCACCAGCGGCCGGTCCGCGTCGCGCCCCCGCCCGGCCAGCCACCCCTCGGCCCAATGGCGATCCGCGTCCGCAATCCGCAGTCGCGGCGCGCCGGGCGGCACCCCCGCCGCTTCGCAGAAGAGCCGCACCCGGCTCTTGCGGGTCCGGTGGCCCATCCGGCGTTCGTGGCGGAAGGCGGGGCAGTAGAGATCGATCACGCGTTCGAACCCGGCCACCGCGCCGAGGTAGGGCCAGCGCCCCGTGTCCGCCGGCGCGTCGCGGTCGCGCCGCTCGACGCGCAGCTCCGCCAGCGCGCGGGCGCGCCGG
>CAZKKD010000102.1:0-10972 GCA_964553265.1 uncultured Planctomycetales bacterium
CATCTCGATGTCGAGCGCTCCGTCCCGAAACCAGCCGCCGAGAGGAACGCCGAATCCGCGCTTGGGGCGATTGGCAATCTCCGGTGGCAGCATCTCGCCCAGGGCCTTCTTGAGCAGGAACTTCGTGCATTGCCGACGATAGCGGTAATCCGGCGGCAGGCGGCGGACAAAATCCACCAGATCGCGATCCAGAAAGGGCGAGCGCACCTCGAGTGAGTGCATCATGCTGGCGCGGTCCACCTTGACCAGAATGTCATTCTGCAGGTACAGCCGGACGTAGAACTCCACGGTGCGCGAAATGTCGTCGGCCGCCGGGCAACGCTCCCAGAGGGAGAGCGCCTCCGCGTACAGCTCTTCGGGCGGGAGTCGGCTCCCCCCGAAGAGGGCGTCGGTTTCCGTCGCGGCCAGCGGCCCGATCCATGCCGGCAGCCAGGCGCCGGGCGGAAAGGCCAGGCCCCGCAGCGTGCGCTTCAGGCGGAAGTCGAAGCTCATGTTCCGGTGCGAGACCGGCAGGCGGTTGGCCATCCACCGCACGCCTCTCCGCAGCGGGCCCGGCAGGCAGCGGTGGTAGAGGCGGGCGGGCCCCAGCGCACGGAAGGGGTCATAGCCGGCGAGCAGCTCGTCCGCCCCGTCTCCCCCCAGCGCCACCGTCACCTGGCGTCGGGCCTCGCCGCACAGCAGGTAGGTCGGCAGCAGCGAGCTGTCGCCGAACGGATGGTCCAGCCGGTCGACGATGGCCGGCAGCAGTTCGCGCGCACGCGCCATCGACAGCGTGGTGGAGTGGTGCTTCACCCCCAGCAGGGTGGCAGCGCGACGGGCCTCGGCCGATTCGTCGAAGCTGGGCTCTTCGAAGCCGATGCTGAAGGATTGGACGTCCGGGGCCGCCTCGCAGGCCAGGGCCGTCACCGCCGTCGAATCGATGCCGCCGCTCAAAAACACCCCCACGGGCACGTCGGCCATCAGGCGCCGCCGAACCGCCTGGCGCAGCAGCCGCCGCAACTCCTCGGCTGCCGCCGCTGGGTCGGGGCCCGCGCCGGGCTCCCAGGGCGCCACCTCGAACTGCCAGTAGGTGGTGGTCCGGGGGGTCATCGCTTCGAGGTCGAGGGTCAGGTTGCAGCCACCCGGCAGCATCCGGATGTCCGCATAGAGCGTCGCCGGTGCAGGCGCCCACCCATATGCGAAGTACTTGCGCAGTGCCAGGGGCGACCACTCGGCGGCGACGGCCGGGTGCTGGCGCAGGGCGGACGCTTCCGAGGCAAAGACGAACGTCCCGGCCTGACTGTAGTAGTACAGCGGCTTCTGGCCGCAGCGGTCCCGACTCAGGAAGAGCCGTCGCTCCCTGCGATCGTAGAGGGCAAAGGCCCACATGCCGTTGAGGCGCTTCGGCAGCTCCGCGCCCCATTCCCGGTAGCCGTGCAGCAGCACCTCGGTGTCCGAGTGGTCGGTGCGGAAGGTGTGGCCGGCCTGCTCCAGTTCGCGACGCAACTCCTGGTGATTGTAGATCTCGCCGTTGAAGACCACGCCCAGATCGTCATCGGCGGTCCACATCGGCTGGGCGCCATCGGCCAGGTCGATGATGGCCAGGCGCGCGTGGCCGAGGTGCACGCCCGCCTCGGCGTCGCACCACACCCCTTCGGCATCGGGACCCCGATGCCGAAGGGCCCCCACCATACGCCGCAGCAGATCCGGATCCCGGGACCCGACAAAGCCGGCGATGCCGCACATGCAAACTCCCCCGAATCCGGAACACGAGGGCGCGTTCCGCCGACTCGCTCAGGCGCAACACCAGACCGCCGGATGGGGCAGCCCTTACCGGCTCTTCCCGCAAGTGGGGTCCGGGCAGGGACGCTGGTCGAACACGTCGCGAACATCCCGGACCCGGCCACGCCGGTGCAGGTTGCCTGCCTCCAAACCATATGGATACCCCGGCCGGACTCAAGCGTCATCCGCAACGGACATATGCGGGGAGGGGGGCGTCCCCTCTCGCGGGAGGGCAGCTTCTCCAGAAAGGCCAAAGCCGTGCCGAACGCGCTGCCAGAAGGCGTCAAAAGCCTTTGCCGCCGCACAGCCCGCCAATGGGCAGCGATCGGCCCGGCATCGCCCGCAGGCACATCCGGGACCAAGGGACACAGGTTTCGCACCGAAATGGGGAGCGGCAAGAAAACTGAGGGGGGGAAAGAAGGCGCTGCAGACCACCGGCAAGGCTTTGCTCGGCCGCAGATCCGCCAGCGGAGGGGAACCTTGCCTTCAGAAACGCGTGGACGGGCGCACGAATCGCATTTCGGCCCCGTACAGGAAAGGCCGGTTTCCGCGTTGACCAGGCGATCCGGAAACGTGTCCGGCGCAGACGAGGACGCCACGCCCATCCCTGCACCGTCGCTGCAAAACGGCGCGGGCGACTCGGGATCGCGCGAGCGGCATCCGGTCTCGCCAAGTCTCCCGTCGAAAACGCTCCGGAACCGGCCGCAGCAGCGATTCCGGGGCGCCTGATTGCGGCTTCCGCGGTTGGGTCGGGCGCCGTCCCGGAAGCAGGAAAACCGCTGGCCCCGCCAGGGACTGCACTGCCGCGCCGGAGCGCTTCCCTCTCAGGACGAGGGCGGGTTGAACGTCCGGTCGTCCTCCTCCACGTCCCGGGCCATGCGGACGCGATAGTCGGTCAGCTTCTCCGCCAGCGCGGGATCGGACAGCGCGAGAATCTCCACGGCCAGCAGCCCCGCATTCTTCGCGCCATGCTTGCCGATACTGGTCGTGGCCACCGGAACGCCGCCCGGCATCTGCACGATCGACAGGAGCGAGTCCAGCCCGCCCAGGTCCGACGTCTCCATGGGAACGCCGATGACCGGGAGCGTGGTCAGCGCCGCAATCACCCCCGGCAGGTGCGCCGACTTGCCGGCGCCCGCAATGACGATCCGGACCCCCCGCTCCACCAGGCCCTTGCCGTATTCCACCGCCCGCTCCGGCGTCCGGTGCGCAGAGATGATGCGCATCTCGAACGGCACGCCGAAGGGATCCAGGATCTTGGCCGCCGCGTCCATGACATCGGCGTCCGACTTGCTGCCCATGACGATCGACACCACCGGACTACTCATGCTGCACCCCTTTCTCAAGAAATCCGACCTCGCGCCGGAAGAGCCCCAGCAACACGACGGTTCCGACAATCGCCACCGCCAGGACGGCGAAACTCAGCAGGAGACCACCCGCGTAGCTGCCCGTCCGATCATACACCAGCCCCCCCACCCAGGGACCCGCCAGGCCCGACAGCCCGTAGGCCAGGAAGACGAGCGGATAGATGGCCGCGAGGCGATCCGCACCGTAGTGGGAGGCCGTCTCGGCCGCATAGACAACGAAGCACGCACCGAAGCCGATCCCGAGCAACGCCGAAAGCGCAATCGCGCCAGCCGAAGCGCCCGGCAACACCCAGGCAAGCAGGAGCGTCGCCGTCAGAAAGGAGAGCGAGACGGGGACGACACCGGCGCCGACCCGGTCCGCCACCCCCCCCCACGAGACCCGCCCGATGGCATTGCCGATGGCGAACGCACTGATGGCGGCGGTCGCCACCGTAGAGGACGCTCCGGCCGCCAGCAGCATCGGCTTCAGGTTCCCGATGACCAGGAGCCCCGCGAACGTGCCGGCAAACATCCCCAGCGCCAGCCCCCAGAAATGACGATCCCGCGTCAGGATGCCGAACGCCACGGGCGGCCGACCCGCCCGTTCGCCCCCCGGCATGCGCAGCGGCAGTGCCGCCAGAACGATGGCCGCCCCGTACAGCACGCCGATGCGTCCGAAGATCGGCAGGATCCCGATGTCGTGGGCAAACCAGTGCTCGCCGAGCGCCGAGAGCACCACCGCGCCACCGCCGAATCCGGCGACCGCGATGCCGGTCACCAGCCCCTTGCGCTCGGGGAACCACTTGGCGCACATCGTCAGCGGACAGACATAGCAGAAGCCGGTGCCGATCCCGGTTACGATGCCGATGCCCAGGAGCAGCAGGCCGAAGTCGCCGCCGGACCGGGCCGCGATCCAGTACCCCCCGCCGAACAGGAGGCCGCCGAACATCGCGATCCAGCGCGGCGCGATGCGGTTGAGCAGGCGGCCGGCCACGACCATCGAGACGGTGAAGGCCGCGATCAGGGCGCCGAAAATGAGCTGGGTCTGGGCGGTGGAGAGCCCGTGCGTGTCGGTCAGGGCGGGAACGAATTCGCTCCAGGCATACAGCCCGCCGATGCAGGTCTGGATCAGTACGGACGACAGCAGAATGCTGATCTTTGTCATGCCCCCTCCTCAGACAGCACACCCCGCAGGCGTCGGCCCGGCCCCGGAAGCGAGCATCGCCAGGGCCAACCGGCTGCCCGCCTCGATGCCGTCGGCCACCGGCGCGCCCGGCGGCAGTTCGTCGCGGTGCTTCCGCCCATGCCCCGTCAGCAGATAGATGCCCGTCGCCCCGGCGCGCCAGCCGAGTTCGACATCGTGCGGATGGTCCCCCATCACCACCGAACGCGTCAGATCGACGTCGAACGCCCCGGCCGCCTGGTGCAGGTGGTGGGGGTTGGGCTTGATGCAGGCGCAGCGTTCGGAACGGTCGTGCGGGCAGCAGTAGACCTGGGAGATGACCACGCCCGCTTCCGCCAGCGTCTCGACCACGTGGCGGTTGACCGCCTCGGCCTCGTCCGCGGTGATGAGCCCCTTCGCGATGCCGGACTGGTGCGTGACGATGAAGAGCAGGAATCCCCGCTGCAACGCCAGGAGCGCCGGGACGGTCTCCGGAAAAAAGACCACCTGGTCCGGGGCCGAGAGATGGCCGCGATCCTCGATAAGCGTCCCGTCGCGATCCAGAAAGGCGGCCGGCCGCATCTCAGTCCTCTCCCTCGAGCAGCGCCGCAAAGTCCGCCACCGTGCCGCCGGACAGGCCGCAGTCGATGATCCGCCGCCCGAGCACGTCGAGGTCCGGCTGGAGATACTTGCGCAGTTGCTCGTGAAAGAAATCGGTCAGGATCCGCGCGCCGGCATCGTAGGCGTCCGGCCCCACCTCCGGCTGCGTGTCCACCTGCAGGAACCACCGGGGCACCATGCTGCCCTCGATCCGCATGCTCTGCAGGGCATAGCCGAGCAGCGGGCACCGCGACGGGACGGTCTGGTCCGAGGTGAAGCGCGCATGCCCGCGCCGGGCCAGGTAGTCGCGCACCAGCCACTGCGGCATGAAGCCCGTCTCCCAGGCGCCGATGTGCTGGTTCGGGATCAGGACATAGCGCGTCGCCGGCGCGTCCCGGAACTGCTGCAGGAGCAGGTTGGCCTGGGCCACCTTCTTCCCCGTCGTGAAGGGCCAGTAGCTGCCCACGCCCTCGCTGCTCATCCCGCCGGTGTCGACGATGCTCGGGTTGGCGTGGCCGCGCGGCGCCACCAGCCGCCAGAGCCACGCCAGGGCCGGCGGCAGAACGTGGAACAGCCCCATGATCCCGTAGCTCGGCTGCGCCTGCGTGCAGGGCGGCGTCCGCACACCGAAGGAACGGATGTCGATCTGCACGTCGCCACTGACCGCATTCGGCACAATCTCGCGCGGGATGACCACCCGCGGGTTCGGGCAGCGCGTACCGGGTTCGTCCTGGATGTGCTCCCAGATCAGGCCCGTCCCGCCCGCAACGGCGTCGATGTTGAGGAAGAGCTGGCTCCGGCCCGGATGGATGGTCAGGTGCTCCAGGTCCGGGTCGGTGGCGTATTCCTTGATGTGATCGACCCGCACGAACCAGCCGTTCTCCGCGTCCGCGACCGAGAGCATGCCCCGCCCCTTCTGGATGGAGGGGTGGCAGAGCGCCATGTCGTCGCAGACCGGGTGGAGGTCGCAGGTCCGGGGGATCTCCAGGTACCGCTTTTCGTCGGTCAGCAGGTTGCGCCCCAGCAGCAGCCGGCCGTCGGAGAGGCGGTGCGGTTGCTGCAGCATTTCGCTCTTCCCGCCGCCGCTGGCCCCTTCGTGCATGAAGGTGACGATGTTGTCGTACGGCGTAACCACCTGGACGGCGGAGCAGTGGGCCGTCACCCAGCCCTGCTGCTCCCCCAGTTCGATGAGGGCGCCGTAGACGCCCTTCTTCGCGCTCGGTCCGGGGTAGAGGTTGTAGGAGAAGATCTCGTGCACCTCGCCCCGATCATGCACCACGACCTGCCGGTCGCCGAAGTGGGTCTGGCGGAACGGCGGCGCGACGTAGATGATGGTGTCCGGGCGGAACGTACGATCCAGCGTCTGCATGTTCACAACGCCCTGCAGCAACCCGAGACCGAACGCGAAGAAGCCGGCATTGGCCGGGCAGATGGCCAGCGCGTCGGCCCCCAGGCCGGGCTGCCCCATCGCGAAGCCGAAGACGGCCAGTTCCTGCTCGCCGAGCCAGGCGAAGGTTTCTTCCTTCAGGTCCTTGAAATCGAAGTCGTACCGATCACTGAAGTGCGGCTTGTCCGACGGGTTCCGGTCGGCCACCACCATGCACTCGGGATCGCGGCGGCGCATGTAGGTTTCCCGGTAGTTCGCGCTGATGCCGTTGCGCACCCGGACCACGTCCACCTCCTCGATCCGCCGGCCGTCCGGCAGGTCGTAGGCGACGGTGGCCTGCAGATCGTCCCGGCCGCCGCAGGCCAGGTGCTCCAGGTCCTCGATGCGATGCGCCACCGTGACGGCGGGGGCATTGCGCAGTACGCCCGCAACGGCCTCGGGCAGCCGGGCGCGGCTCAGAAATCGTTCGATGTCCATGGCGTCGCCTTCCATTATCTCTCATTTCCGATGGAGTTCGTACGGCTCCCGCTACGGCCGTGCGGCCGCGGGCAATGCCTCTGTCGCGCCAACCTGCGCCCACCCCGGCCGCAGCCGCGTCTGCACCTCCCACGCATTCAGCAAGGTCAACGCCACCATGGCTTCGACCACCGGCACGATACGGGGTACGATACACGGGTCGTGCCGTCCTTCGATACTGAGCGTCCGGTTGGCGCCGTGCTGATCCAGGGTCGCCTGCTCGACCGCGATCGACGGGGTCGGCTTGACCGCCAGGCGCGCCACGATGGGCTGGCCGGAGGAGATGCCGCCGAGGATCCCGCCCGCGTTGTTCGATACGAAATCGCCATCGACCATCGGATCGTTGTGCGCCGATCCGCGCAGGCGGGCGCAAGCGAAGCCGGAGCCGAATTCGACCCCCTTGACCGCACCGAGCGAGAAGAGCGCCGAGGCCAGCCGCGCATCGAGCTTGGCGAAGACCGGGTCGCCGAGGCCCGCCGGCACGCCGACGGCCTCCACCTGCACGATGCCGCCGACCGAATCGCCCGCCTGCTTCGCTTCCGCGATCAGCGCTTCCATCCGGACGGCCGCTTCGGGGTCGGGGCAGCGGACCGGGTTCCGCTCGATCACGGCGGGGTCCAGGGTGCGCGCCTGGACGTCGCCCACCTGCTGCGCCCAGGCCCGGATGGTCACGCCGCGGTCGGCCAGGATCTTCCGCGCCACCGCGCCCCCCGCCACCCGGGTGGCGGTCTCGCGGCCGGACGAGCGCCCGCCGCCGCGGTAATCGCGGATGCCGTACTTCTGCCAGAAGGTATAGTCCGCATGGCCCGGCCGGAAGAGGTCCCGGATCGCCTCGTAGTGCGAGGAGCGCTGGTCCGCATTCCGGATGAGCATCGCGATGGGGGCGCCCGTCGTCTTGCCCTCGAAGACGCCGGAGACGATCTCCACCGTGTCCGACTCCTTGCGGGCGGTGGCCACCGCGCTCTGCCCCGGCCGGCGCCGGTCCAGATCCGCCTGGATGTCTTCTTCCGACAGGGGCAGGCCGGGGCGCACCCCGTCCAGCACGGCGCCGATCATGGGCCCGTGGCTCTCGCCGAACGTGGTCAGGCGCACCATGTCCCCCAGCGTGTTCGGCGTATGGGCCTGCACCGCGAGTTCGCAGCGGAGGCTTTCGACAATCTCGTCGAGGATGGCCTCCCGGTCCTCCCCTTCCGTATCGATCTGAAGGTCGCACCGGGGCGAGAGCACCTCGTCGATGCACGCGACGCGCTGCAGGAACGCCTCCCGCGGATCGGATTCTCCCCGGAGGTAAGCCGGGAGGGGGTCCTTCGGAATGCGGTCCCACAGGCAGTCGGGCCCCGCCTTCAGGTAGACCCACAGCGACGCCGGGCGCAACAGGTGCCGCGACCGGCAGTCCAGCAGCGTACTGCCCCCCGTGGCCAGGACCATGTAGCCGTGCCGGTCCAGGTCGGCGAGGGTCTCCCGCTCCAGGACACGGAACGCCTTCTCCCCCACCGTCTGGAAGAGGGTGGCGCAGGAGTCCGCCTCCTGTCCTTCGCCGCGGGCGCGCTGCAGCACGAGGTCGTCGAGATCCGCATGGGGAACGCACAGGCGCTCGGCCAGGGCGGTAGCGATGGTGGTCTTTCCCGAACACTTCGGGCCGGTGATGACAATCTTCATCGTTCGCATGTCCTTCCTGCCATCCGGGGTCCGCTCCGGCGCACCCGGGATTCGGTCCGGGCCACAAAAAAACCGGGGGCCGCCTTCCAGGCGTCCTCCCGGTTCGTATGCCGCGGCGCTTCGCAACTGCGCTTCGCCGGGCCGTGGTCCGTTCTCTCTGTCTCCGAGGCTATCCGAGGCCCGGCCGCGGCCCTGCTTCGGATCCCCAGCGCCACATGGTACCCATTTTCTGCACGCCGTCAAGCCCTTTGTCGGCGTCGGCGAGCTTCAGGACGCGGAGCGGTCGTCCGGGGCCAGGTCGGGCATCCCTTCGAGGGTGAAGACAATCAGCCGCTCCCCGGTCCGGGTGCTGATGTCGGTATGGAGGCTCTGGATGCCGACCCCGACAATCTCCCGGATGGCGGATTCCAGAACCGGCCGCGCCTTCTCGATGAGCTGCATCCGCGTCTCCTTGATGAGCTCCCGGCCGCGCCCGTCCTCGTCCGAATTGGCGAGGTGGTATTCCGCGCGGGTAATCACCCCCCGCAGGCGGACAATGACCATGTTGTCCACGAGGAAGGTACGCGTCTCCGTCGGGCCGCGCCCCATGTATTCCTTCTCGAACTGGATCAGCGCATCGCTGATCGCGGCTTCCAGCCGCCCCTTCGATTCCGGCATCGGCAGACTCCAGGAAAAGCAGGCGCGAACGGGGCCCAGGCAGCCCCCCGCGGAACCCCCAGCTGTACCAGAAACCGGGGATTCCTGCCATCACAAAGCGGACGCACGCGGCCGGCCGGCAGGCACGACCGCACTCAGGCGGCCCCGTCCTCGCGCAGCGCTCCCGCCCCGGCCCGGTGCCGACGCCGTACGCGCCGATGGATTCCCCGGCCCGTGAGAGCCAGCAGGTACGCCGCCCCGGCGATCTGGATCACGGTCGCCCCGGCCGGAAGCTCCGGCCCGTAGCTGAGGACGATCCCGCCCACCGTAAAGAGCAGACTCAGCGCCGCGGCGAGGATCATCGCGCTCCACAGGCGCCCGGCGAAGAGGAACGCCGTCGCCGCCGGCAGCGTCAGGAGCGCGATCACCATCACCAGCCCCACCACCTGCGTCAACAGCACCACCGTCAGCGAGATCAGCACCAGCAGGAGCGTATGGTACGCCCCCACCCGGATGCCGCGCAACCGCGCGAGCTCCGGCTGAAAGCTGATCACCAGGAACCGATCGTAAAAAAGCAGCATCAGCACGATGACGACCCCGTCCAGGATTGCCATGTGCCAGAGATCGGACGCGCCCACCATCAGGATGTTGCCGAAGAGATAGCTCATCAGGTCTTCGTAGTACCCCGGCGTCGCCGTGATGAACGAAATGCCCACCGCCATGCCGATGGCCCAGACCGCGGAGAGCACCGTGTCCTCCCGCTGCCGTCCGCTGAGCGTCACCGCGGCGATCACCAGCGCCGCCGCCACCGCCGCCACCGTCGCCCCCAGAAGCGGCGTCGCCCAGGCAACGTCGTGGACGCGCTGCAGATACCGCGCCGCGCCCATGCCACCGAGAACGCAGTGGGCGATGGCGCCGGCCACATACGTGGTGCGCCGCACCACGACGAAACTCCCCACCAGCCCGCAGGCGATCGAGGCCAGCAGCCCCCCGAGGAGGGCGTACTGCAGAAAGGCATGCCGAAAGAGATGCTCCCAGAAGAGGCTCATGCCGGGTCCTCCCCGGCGGCGGCCCGGTGAGGCTCGCGGAGCGCTTCGCGCGGGTCGAGCACGTGGCAACTCGCATGATGCTGGAGCACCGTCATGTCGCCCCGGTAGAAGGCGTGCAGTTCCCCCTCGGTCAGGTCCGCGATGCGGGCGAGCGACGCGGTCCGGTTGACGCACGCCAGGTGGCTGGCGTGGCGGGTGACCACGTTCAGGTTGTGCGAAACCACGACGATGCTCATCGTCGCGTTCAGTTCGTGCAGAAGGTCGTAAACGACCAGCTCCACCTGCGCGTCCACGTTGGCGGTCGGCTCGTCCAGGAAGAGCATTTCCGGATCCGACACGAGCGCCTGGGCGATCAGCACCCGCTGCCGTTCCCCGCCGGAAAGCTGCGGGAACCCCCGGCGCGCGAGGCGCCCCAGGCGCACCCGCTCCAGCGCGTCGCGGGCCTTCGCAACGTCGGCCCGCCGATACGGCCCGGCCCAGTGGCGGTCGGCCCGCCCCATCAGCACCACGTCGAGCGCACTGACGGGAAAGGCCGGGTCGAACTGCAGGTGCTGCGGCACATAGCCGATGCGCCGCCGTGCGCGCTCCGGCGGCTCCCCGAACACCCGGATGCGACCGTGCCGGGGACAGAGCAGCCCCAGCGCCAGCTTGATCAGCGTGCTCTTGCCCCCACCGTTGGGGCCGACCACGGCCACCAGGCTCCGCTCCGGCACCGCCAGATCGACGTTGTGCAGCACCTCCTCGTGCTCGTAGGCGAAGCAGACGTCTTCGAAACGCAGAACCGCGTTGCCGCCCGTTGGCGTTGCACTCACTTCTGCGCCTCCAGGGCGTCGCGAACGGTGGTCGCCACGTTGCG
>CAZKKD010000103.1:0-10943 GCA_964553265.1 uncultured Planctomycetales bacterium
GCGCAGGCGCGGAAAAGCAGCCGGATGTGCTCGCCGAAGACCAGCGCGCCGCCCATGATCAATCCCAGAATGCCGAGGCCGAAGACGCCCGCGGCGCCGAACCAGGCCACGCCCGCCGGCGCAACCGCCAGCCCCGTCAACCCGCCGTAATACGGGTTGGCGGCCAGGCGGGTGGCCGTCGTCATGAGGAGGCTCAGCGCCGCCACCGTCAGGGCCCCGCCGGCCACCTGCGGCCAGGTCGACCAGAAGCGCCCGCCGCGCACCACGTGCACGCCCCACAGGCAGCAGAGCACCGCCGCGGCCAGCGCCGGGAGTGTCCCCACCGTCACGCGCGCATAGAACGCGGCATAGCAGCCGAACCGGCCGGTCCAGCACGCTTCCGCCGCGGCGCGCGGATCCAGCGTCACGTCGGCGCTCCAGAGGCTCAGCCCCAGATACAACCCCGTCGCCACCAGGGCGGATCCGAGAAACAGCGGAGCGTTGCGGTGTGGCGTCGCGTCGGCGGTTGCACTCATATTGAGGTTCCATCTCCATTCGTCGGAGGGGGTTATGCAAACATCCTGCCGCCCCCGGAATTCCGGGGGGCACAGGGTCCCCCTCCATCTATCGACCGATTCGGCGTCGCAGCTTGACCGCATTCGCCGCCCCGCCGCGGACGCCCGTGCGCAACCTCTTGTCCGTCTTCTGGTTGTGCGGCCTTCTGACCGGACCGACCGATTCGTTTTCCCTTGACAGCGGGCCCGGCGGCTGTCATAAATGAATGGTTCGTGAAGCATCGGATTGCCGTGCGCCCAGCGGACGGGGAGTCGCGCCATGCCCGAAACAAGGTACGAACAGCTTAAGAAATACGGGCTCATCGCGTTTGTCGTCCTGTTTCTGGCCATCCCCATAGCCTCGGTAACGCCGTGGGGGCCCGGGATGGTGCGCAGCTACATCGACAAGCACAACCCCCCCGGACAGCCCGTGAAGCCTTGGGCCACCGAGTGGATGTACAAGCTCGGCCGCTTCTACAGCTTGACCCTGCGCGACGACGACGCGCGCCAGACCTATATGGACCTTTTCGAGTGGTACTTCGAAGACCCGCGCGAAGTCCCCAAGCAGGACGTCTATGTCGGCCTGGCGCTCTTCCACTACGGCAAGCTGCTCATCGACACCGGGCACATCCAGAAGGGCATCCAGAAGATGGAGCAGTTTCTGGCCCGCTGGGGCGAAGACCCGAACATGGATCAGGAGATCGTCCACCTGGCCCGCAACCGCGTGGCGACGTCCAAGTACCGCACCAAACCCCAGCCCTGAAGCCGCCGCCGCGGGCCCGGCCGGCGGCGGCGCGACGAGGAGTGTTTCCCCATGCCTTCGACCCCGAGCAAGAGCGCCAAGTCCGGCATCGACGACGCCACGGTCCGCCGCGGCCTGGACGCGCTGCGCAAGCTCTATCCCGACGCGCTCTCCGACCGACTCAGCAGCGTTGAGGAGATGCTGCTCGCCGTCTTTGTCGACGACGGAAACGACGCCGATGCCGCGCGCGACGCCCTGGTGCGCGTGCGCGACGCCTTCGTCAACTGGAACGAGGCCCGCGTGGCGCGCCTCGCCGAGGTCGCCCGCCTCATCGAGCCGCTGCCGAACGCCGACGAGCTGGCCAAGCGGGTCCGCGAACTGCTCGGCCGCATCTTCGATCGCACCGGCAGCGTGCGGCTCGACTATCTCGGCACGATGAAGATGAGCGAAGCCCGCCGCGCCCTCATCGAAATCGAACCGGTCAGCCGCGCGGTCGCCGACCGCGTCCTCATGCGCGAGGTGGACGGGGCCAACCTCCCCTTCAGCACCGAGGCCACCGCACTCGCCAAGCGTGCGCAGTGGATCCCGAAAAGCGGCAACCGCCAGCACCTCAACAAGCTTCTTGCCGAATCGCTGAATCGCGAGGAAGCGCTGGACTTCTACTTCCTGCTTGAGCATCATGCTGTGGAGAATCCGCCCAAGACCAAGGACCCCCTCTGCAAGTAGCACCGCCGGCAGGGGCTGTCGTTTCGAACACCGTGAGGAGAACCGCCATGTCCACCCTTCGCCTGGGTCTGCCCAAGGGCAGCCTGCAGGAGAGCACCTTCGATCTGCTCCGCCGCGCCGGCTGGGACTTCCACGTCTCGAGCCGAAGCTACTATCCCCGCTGCAACGACGAGGAGATCGAGGCCATCCTCCTGCGCCCGCAGGAGATGAGCCGCTACGTCGAACGCGGAGTGCTGGACGCCGCCATCACCGGCCTCGACTGGACCCGCGAAAACGAGTCCGACGTCGAGGTGCTCGAACGCCTCGTCTACGCCAAGGCCACCCGGCGGCCCGTCCGCTGGGTCCTGGCCGCGCCCGAAGACTCGGACATCCAGTCGGTCAAGGATCTCGAAGGCAAGGTGGTGAGTACCGAGGTGGTCCACCTCACCCGCCGCTACCTCGACGACAACGGCGTCAAGGCCACCGTCGAGTTCAGCCACGGCGCCACCGAGGTGAAGGTGCCCCACCTCGCCGACGCCATCGTCGAGATCACCGAGACCGGCAGCAGCCTCCGCGCCAACAACCTGCGCATCGTCGAAACCATCGCCGAGTCGGTCACCGTCTTCGTCGCCAACAAGCAAGCCGCCGCGGACGCGTGGAAGCGCGAGAAGATGGACGCCATCTGCCTGATGATCAAGGGGGCGCTCGACGCGCACGAGAAGGTGCTTCTCAAGCTCAACGTCGCCGCGGCCAACCTCGACGCCGTCGTCGCCAAGCTGCCCAGCCTGCACAGCCCCACCGTCAACCACCTCGCCGACGCCGACTGGGTGGCGGTGGAGACCATCGTCGACGAGCCGCTGGTCCGGACGCTCATCCCCGACCTGAAGGCCTCGGGCGCCGAGGGGATCATCGAGCTGCCGCTGAACAAGATCATCCCCTGAACGCCGGACCTGACGAGGATGCGCCGGATGCAGAGCCGCCCTGCCCTCTCCAGCGAAGCCGCCCCCGCAACGGACCGCGCAACGGGCGCACCGGCGGAGGATCGCGTCCGGCCGGAGGTGGCGGTGCGGCCGCTGACCGGCTGGCGGATCGGTCCGCGCGCGGGCATGGTGCCTCTCGAACGGCGAGACGCGGGAGCGACCGGCATGGACGAGGAACGCACCTCTCCACTGCAATGGGGGTTCGCCGTGGTGGTCGGCGGCTTTGCCCAGGCGGTCGCCACCGGGGGGCTGGCGTTCTTCGCCAGCGTCTTCTTCAGCCCCGCCTTCCACTCGCTCGCCGGCGGCGTGGTGCTGCCCTTTGGCGCCTACTTCGTCGCGCTCGGCGCCGGCATGCTGGGCGCACTCACCTTCGGCCGCAGCGCCCCGGGCGCGGGCGCGTTTCGCGGCTCGGCCGCCTTCGGCTGGATGCTGGGGCTGGGCGAAGCGGCGGGCCTGGACCTGCTGCAGTGGAACGCCACGCCGGCCGTCACCCTCTTCGGCCTGGTGAGCGGGGGGCTGCTCTTCACGCTCGTGGCCGGGGCGGTGGGCGTCCACATGGCCCGGCACGATCTGCAGGCGTGGTGGCATGACGAGATCGACGAATTCCTCGAATCCATCGGCCTCGCGCCCCGCTTCGGCGACGCGACCCCCTCCGACGATGACGACGCCGACGGCTGAGCCGGACCGCTCCCGGTCCGCGCCCGCATCCGAACCGCCGTCCGACCGATCCCCCCGGCGCCCCCGGCTTGTCCTCTGGGTGCTGACGCTTGCGACGCTGCTGGCTTTCGTCCTGCCGGCCGGCCGCATCGGCGGGGTCTGGGGCACCGGCTTCTCGGGCTGCAACAGCGCCATGTTCGCCAACTTCGCCCGGAGCTACCACCGCGCCCCGCCGGCGATTGGCAGCTACCTTCCCGCCCTCTGGCGCGCCCCCGGTGCGCCCGCCGCGGAGAAGGACCTTTACGCCTCGCAGTTCCCGTACATCTACCTCGCCTGCGCGGCCGCGACCGCGGTCGCCGGCACCTCCGAGGCAGCGCTCCGTCTCCTGGCCGTCGCCATCACCCTGGCCGGCGCGTTTCTGGTGGCCCGTCTCGCCGGCCGGGAAGACCCCTGGACCGGCGTGGCGGCGGCGTTTCTCTACCTCACCGCCCCGGTCACGCTTCTCTACGGAGACATGGCCGAGATCATCCTCCCGCAGGGGCTCTGCCTGGCGCTCGCGGTCTGGGCCTATGGCCGGCGCGCGGACGGGCGGATGGGGACGGGACGGTACGTCCTCGCCTGCGTGCCGCTGGCGCTGTCGAGCTCCTTCCTCTTCCCCTTCTATGCGGCCGGCGTCTTCGCCGTCGACCTGGCGCTCCACCGCAGCCTCCGCCGGACCGTGCCGCTGCTGGCCGCGGCGTCGCTGCCGTGGGCGGGGTTGCTGGCGCTCCACCTCGGCATTGTCCATCACGTCTACGGCGACCTGGACATCTTTTTCGGCCGCGCGGGCGAGCGGGGCCTGCGCCCGGACCGCTTCTGGGGCGATCTCGGCGAGGTCGGCCGCGCGTGGGGCGAACGCCTCGGCGCGCCGCAGCTGGTGCTCCTCCTCGCCGGACTCGTTCTCGCCGTCCGCCGGGGCGGAGCGGCGCGCGCGACGGCGGCGGCGACGGGCGCCATCATCCTTTTCACGACCGCGGGGCTGATGGGCTGGTTCGTGGTCCACCGGTACGGAATGCAGCTCTGGATCCCGCTCGCCGCCGTCCTCGGCGGGCCCGTGCTGGCGGGGCTCGTGCGGCGGGCGATCCTGCGGCGGGCGATCGTCCCGGCCGGCGATGGCGGGCGGGGCCGCTGGGCGGTGCGGGCGGCGGCAGGCATCCTCGTCCTCGCCTGCGTCGGGCTCTTCGCGCACCGCATCCGCCGGCACGAAGGCCCGAACGCCTACGAGACCGCCCTCGCCCGGCTCGCGGCCCTTGCCGGCGCGCACGCCCCCGGCGACGAGCGCCCGCTCCTCCTCGTCGTCCGCAAGAACGTGATGGGCGCGCGGATGAGCGTCCTCTACTACGCACACCGGCCCGACTACCGCATTCTGGCCACCGAACTCGACCGCGTCGTCCCCACCGCCCACCCGGCCGTCCTCGGCCTGGATGTGCTCGAAACCCTTCCCGTCCTCCAGGGCCGGTACGGCATTGCCCGCGACGGGGTGGAGGTGCGCCTGCCGGTGGACGCCGACGGGGATCCTCTCGGCACACTCTACCTCTGGCGCAACCCCGCCGCCGGCGCGCACGGCGACTGAACCGCAGGCATCGCCTCCGCCCTCCCAACAGGAGACCACCGGCCATCTTCGGCCGGGAGCGCATGCGTCGCGCTTCGGATTTTCGTTGCATTCCGCCGACCGATGCGCCATACCGCAGCCCGCGGCGGCGGGACTGGCCCGCGCCGCACCGACACCTTGCAGGGCTCCACGCGGAGCCGACACCGGGAGATGTGCGATGCAGCTCGAACACGGCGAGAAGGTGGTCTTTACCGGCGACTCCATCACCGACTGCGGCTGGGCGCGGCCCGGCCAGGGCGGCGGGAACGGGCCGCTCGGCAACGGGTACGTGAGCCTGGTCGAGGCGGCGCTGCGGACCGTCTATCCCGACCGCGTCATCGCCCTCGCCAACCGCGGCCGCAGCGGCGGCACCGTCCGGTCGGTCGACGGGCATTGGCAGGACGACGTGGTCAAGCCCGCGCCGGCGTGGATCTCGATCTGCATCGGCATCAACGATGTCTGGCGGCAGTTCGACTCGCCGCAGAACCCCGCCTGCCACGTGCTTCCGGAGGAGTACGAGGAGACGCTCGGCCGTCTCGTCGGCGAGGGCGTGGGGCTGGCGGCGAAGGGCGTGGTGCTGATGACCCCCTTCATGATCGAGCCCAACCCCGCCGAACCGATGCGCGCGGTCATGGACAGGTACGGCGCGATCTGCCGCCGCGTGGCCGAGGCGCACGGGGCGCGCTTCGTCGACCTGCAGGCCGTCTTCGACCGGCTGCTGGCGCACGTGCATGCCTACCGCCTCGCCGGGGACCGCATCCACCCCAACACCGCCGGCCACCTCGCCATCGCCCGCGCCTTCCTGGGCGCGCTCGACTTCGACTGGACCCGCACGCCCTGACCGGCCGGACGACGCATCCGTGCGGCGATCCCGTCCGCCAGGCGGCCGGCCGCAGTCAGTGCTTGCGCTCGAGGCGTTTGCGGGCGAGCTGGCGGAGGGCGTCGGGGAGCTCGCGGTTGGAACTGATCTTCTCCAGCGTGCCGGTGTTCAGGAGCGACACGAAGCCGCGCGAGACCGACGGCGGGCACTTGGGGTTGAAGACGAGCGCCTGCACAACCGTGGTCATCTTGGTCCAGCGGGGGTTGGCCGCGATCTGCTTGAAGCAGACGGGGTTGGTGCTCGTGTTCGCAGCGATGCCCTCGATGGCGACGTCGGGAATGCCGGGGGTGGAGAGGACATTCTCCGCGACGGTGTCCATCGGGTGCTGGGTCAGCCTCACCCGTTCGCGGAGCGACCCCTTCATCGCCATGAGCAGAAGGTCGGCCATGGTGGGGCGCTTCTCCACCTTCTCGACGCGGGCGTCGCGCTCCGGCGCGGCGAGGACGACCTCCGCTTCCGCGGGCGGGGCCGGTTCGGCGCGGTCGCGGGCCGGGGGCGGCGCGCCGAAGGGAATCTTCTTCAGCTTCGCGGGGCGGGCCGCGGCGTCGAGGCGGTCCAGCGTCTCGGTGAAGCCGCAGTGCGGGTGGGCCCGGAGCGCCGCGCGCAGGCCCGCGTCGGCGAGGAGGTCGTCCCGTCCGCCGACCGCGGCCAGGTGGTCCGCCCGCAGGTCCGCGCCCACGCGCGCCACCGCGCCGGCCGGGAGGGCCGGGTTCTCCAGGAGGGCGCCGCGGAGGTCCACCGCGCCGGGGGCGTCCGCGAAGAGGTAGCCCAAGAGCGGCCCCGGCGTCTCCGCGTCGCGGACGAGCGCGTGGAGGACCGGACCGGGCAGGTCCTCCACGCTCTCGAGCGCGGTGGCGCGGACCGCCTCGTCGGGGTCGACGGTGAGCCGGGCAAGGACGGGCGCGGGGGTGGTGGCGCCGCCGGGGAGGTAGCGCCGGGCAAGTTCGCGCCGCTCCAGCGGGCCGAGCTCGCCGCGTTCGAGCGCCTCCAGCATCTCCTCGGCGTGCGGGTTCTCGACGGGCTGTGCGTCGTCCTCGACGAGCGCCGCCTCGTCGCGCCGGCGGAGCCCTTCCATCAGGACGCTCGCGATGTCGTAGAGGTGTTCGGGCGTCGGCAGGTCGGGCACGGCGCGGACGGCGACCGCTTCCGGGGCGTCCCGAAGCGCGGCGTAGACCGCTTCCGGGCCGGCGCCGCCGGGGCCGGTGGCCTCGACGATGCCGCCGTCGGCAAGGACCAGGTCCAGCGTCCCGGCCGTTCCGCCGAACAGGACGCGCGCGGGGCGGCGGTTGGACTCGAAGACCTGGAGGAACTCCTGCAGGCCGAAGAGGTCCGTCGGCCCCTCCACCGCCCAGGTCGCGTCGACCGGCGGGGCCAGCTCCGGCGGCGGCAGCGCCGCGGCCGCGCGCATCAGCACCTGCCCCAGCGGGAGCCGGATGGTGGCCTCCGCGTCCTCGGCAAGCGGCAGGAGCTCGAACCGCCCCTCCCCCGCCTGGAGGAGCGGGGTGAGCGCCGCCTCGCCGCGGAGGTCGCCCGCCGCCGCGTCGATGATCTGCCCGTCCCGCAACGCCAGCCAGCCGTCCACGCCCGCATCCACCAGGCGCAGAAGCGCGGTGCGGTGGTTGAAGCCCGCGATCTGCAAAAGCTCCAGCAACCCCAGCAGCGGCGTGTGGCCGGCGAGCGCGGACATGGGGCGGCCCCTACCGGCCCGCGTTGCCGAGGTTCCCCGCCGGCACGCGCACGCTGAGGATGCGGTCCGGCCGGACCAGGTGGACGTCGCCGTCCTCGGTGCGGAAGCGGTGGTAGACCGTCCCGTGCACCACCGTCGCGCGCAGGGGCTTGGCCCCGTTGATGGTGGGCACCGCCCCCGGGCCGACGGCGCCGGCCAGGTGGACGTCCACCGTGCCGCTGCCGTAGGCGGCCAGCATCTGCCGGAGCTCCTCGTTCTCGCGCTGGAGCTGCGTGGCCGTGTCGGCCGCGCGCGCGCGCGCCTGCCAGGCCAGTCCGCCGAGCACCGCCATCACCACCACTGCCGCCAGTCCCATCCAGATTCCGTGCCGCATCGCGTTTCTCCTCTTTGTCCGGGACGCGCCGCCAGTAACCGCCGCCCAGGCGCGCAAGGCCCCCGTCCGTCCGGGGGCGCGACCCCGTCCGCGCCGCAGCGGGGCGGAAGCGTCCGTTCCTTCCTGTCCCCTGCATACGCCCCCACCCGCGCCGAAGCAACGAGAAAACCCCGCCGCCACCACCGGCCGGCCTTTCCATCCTCCCCCGCCAAACCGTCCTCCACCGAACAATGCGACCGCAAGAGGGTTGTACTTCGGCACACCGGAAGTATCCTGTTTCGTAGCAGGGCAGGGTTCCGTATCGGGACGGTCGGCTTTCGGCAGGAAAGGGGAGCGGCATGAAGGCATTGGCGATACTCGCAGGTGCGGTGCTGTTGGGGGCGGGGGTCTGGTATTTCGGGCTCCGCGTGGGGCCGCCCACGCCGACCGCGAAACAGACCGAACGGATCGAAGCCGCCGCCGGGTTCCAGGTCCGTCCGGTCACCGCCGCGCCCAAGGCGTTGGAGGGACACGCCCCCCTGGACGCGGTCCACCCGAAGGTCGCCTTCCGCTGCTCGGGCCTGCTGCTGCAGTGCTGCGGCGCCGAGGAAGACGGCATCGACCGCGATCTCCTCCTCAGCTACGGGCCGGCCGGAGACCCCGCTCTCCTGGAGTACCTGAAGCTCTCCGGTGGCGCCATCCAGGTCCGTTCGGACAGCCCCGTCCCCCTGCAGACCCTGATGGCCCACCTGACGCGCATCAAGGCCATCGCCGCCACGCCCAACGTCTACCGCGCCCTCCATGCGCTCCCCACCGGGACGCCGGTGCGGTTGCAGGGGGCGCTGGTCTTCCTCAGCCGGGACGGGCGCGTGTATGAGACGGAGCTCGATCCGGCCAACACCTCGCGCTGCAAATACGCCTACGTGACCGAGGTCCACACCGCCGAACACGTCTACCGCTGACCGGTCCGACTCCAGCCGCCGCACAGGGTCCACCCGCGACGGATCGATGCGAAGGCACAACGGCAGGCGCCCCCCGCCCTGTCGCCCTCGCACTGGACAACGCAACCGGAAGAGGGTTGCGCTCCGGCACACCGGAGGTATCCTGTTTCGTAGCATGGGGTGCTCGGGCGGTTTCCGCACGAGGAGTGCAGACGCTTCGGCACTGGAGGCCTTCAGAATGATGGGATGGCGGAAACAGCTTCTTCGAATTGGCCTTGTCGGAGCCTGTGTCCTCTTCGGACTGTTTGTTTTGGGATGGCTTTTGTGCTGGAACACGATTCTCCACTCATCAGTTTCCAGCCGCTCGCCCGACGGAAACTACTTGTGCGGCATCAGCTCCGAAGAATGCGACAACCGCCTTGGCGATCACCGGAAATACTACTACATCTTTCTGAACTCCGGTGACGGCAGACAGATCGTGGCAGAGTATGAGCTTCTTATCCCGGTCCATGATCAGCTCGTTTGGTTCCACGCCGAGGTCGATACGGATACCTATATCCGTTGGAGCGAGAAATGGAACGAGGTCGAATGCCACATCCCTCAAAACGGGCTTACCCTTACCATTCCCCTCGCGCTGTACGATGTGCAGATGGCCCCAAATCTCGAAAACCATGAAGGAGGCCAACGATGGGGCGTTTCGACGCCAGGCGCTCCAGCGCCCAGAAGCTGCTGAGCCTTGTCTGCGCCGTGGGCTTGTGCATTGCGACGGGAGGATGCGCTATTGCATCCAGGCGACCGGCCATGGTGGAAGGTAGCCCTTCAGAGACAAACCGCATCCTATCCGAAGGGATTGCGTTGGCCCTTGAAGTATATAAACCGAACGCAACCGGAGAGCAACGCCGTCGACTGCTACGGAACGCGACTGCTTTGGTGCAAATCAATGGAGGCGCTCTGCGCCTTCTGGAATGCACCTCATCAGGCGATGCCGAAGAGGCCGCCGGAGCCGTGCTGTACCTTCTCATCCTGCGGGAGGTTCTCGACAATACCGTATTCCTCGCCGAAGAGGCAGCAGCTCCGTGGTACAGACTAGCCGAGACCTTGGACGAGGTGGATATCGATCTTCTGCGGACCCGGATGGAAATCGCGGCAGAGACGGCGGATGCAAATCAACGCATACATCCCATGAGGGCGATGCAAAGGCTGGCGAAAACCGATTCTCTGAGAGGCCGTGTACTCTTCATCAAAGCGCTCGATGGGAAACTGCTGGACTCCCTCGAAGCACGGGAGGCAAAGCGGCTGCTTTTGCTTTTGGAGCGGGGCGGCGCTTTGATCGCGCACGGCAAGTCAATCCGGAGTCGTATGCTGATCGGGGCCGCCATTCAGGATCTGGCTCATCGACGACGACTTGAAGGCTGGATCGCGAAACTGATCTCCGAACAGAACCGCATGTGGCTCACCATTGATGGCGAAGGTTACGAACAAACGCGCGCCGCTTTTCTGCGTGAACTGGCAGAGCAGCCCAAACCGTTTCGCGAAAAGGCGATTCGCATGCTTCAGTATCTCGCCAAGCATGACGGAGAAGAGAGTCCGAAAGAAGAAGTGTTTCTCTCCGCGCTCAAGACAATGGAAAACTGAACCGGGAGCATGCGTAGCGCCGGTGTTCCACGGCGGGGAGCTTTCCGGCTGGGAATCCAATAGCCCGCCGCGGGCGTTCACCCTTCGCGGCGGCCGGCGGCGCGTTGGACGCAGTCGACGAGTTCGGTGACGTTGAAGGGCTTGGACAACAGCGTAATCGGCCCGTGCTTCATCGCCCGCGCCATCAGCTCGCTCTCCGGG
>CAZKKD010000104.1:0-10919 GCA_964553265.1 uncultured Planctomycetales bacterium
CCGGCAGCAGCAGCGCCGCCAGCACGCTGATGATCGCGATCACCACCAGGAGTTCGATGAGGGTAAATGCGCCGGCGCGCACCGGGCTCGGTTGTGCGCGGCCGGTTCGGGGTTCGCGTCGGTGGTGGAGATGCGGTCGCTGAGGGGGCATGCGGGCTACTCCTGGAGGCTCGGTGCGGCGTCGGCGAACGACGGTTCGGGTGCGGCCGGCGCGGCCTCGTTGGCGAAGACCGGTTTCTGGCGGATGGCGGCCGGTGGCGTCTCGCCCTCGCGGACGCGGAGCATGGCGGCAAACGCGGCGTCCAGCGCATCGCGGACGTCAAAGCCCAGCCATTCCACCGGCAGCGCGCTCGGCGGCGGGTTGGGGATGTTGCAGTGCGCCACGATCCGGCAGGCGTCCGGCACCCGCACCCCCGAGGCCACGACGCCGCCGGAGACGTGCTCCACGAAATTGTCGTTCATCACCACCAGCCCGTCCGGCCGCTCGTCGGGCGGCGTCTGCATCAGGAGTTCGGCAATCGCGCGGGTGTTCGGCAGGTCGCGCGGGCAGATGCAGGGCTTCTGCACCCAGCCCGGCCGGATCGCCAGCCCGCGTCCCGCCGCCGCGTCGCGCAGCCACGCTTCCCACGCCGGCGGCGCCCCGCCCGGCAGGAACGCGGCGACGCGCCGGGCGCCCCCGTCGGCGAGGCGGTCGACCGCCATCCGGATCCACTCCTCGTCCGCGAACTGCAGCGCAATCAGCCCCTCCCGCGGCTGCGAGAGGAACGAGACCCGCGGCACGTCCGGCCGCTGGACCACCGGATGCTCCGCCAGCGCGAACGGCGGGGTGTGGAAAAAGATGCCGGCCAGGCGGTCGGCCTCCATGTCGGCGTACAGGCGGTCAAGCTCCTCCGTGCCGGGCTGCACCCCCAGGTAGATGCCCACGTTCCGGTCTTCCTGCCCGTCCATCGCCATCGCCTGCTGGTGCACCGCCACGTGGAACTGGTTCCAGCCCGGTTCCTGTGGCGTGGCGCCGAAGACGACCGCAAAGCGGTGCCGGTGCGGCGGGCGGTCGGCGACAAAGGTGCCGCGCCGGCCCGCCGCGACAATGAACCCCTGCCGCGCCAGCGTGTCAAAGGCCCGCTGGATCGTCGCACTGCTCGCGTTGAACCGCGCCTCCAGTCGCTCCCGCGTCGGCAGCCGGTCCCCCGGCGCAAACCGCCCCGAAACAATCTCCCGGCGCAGCTCCCGGACAATCTGATCGTGGCGTATCGCGGTCGGCGGCATACGGACTCCCCTCGGACGGCCCGCGCGAACAGGATACCGTCGCATGCAAAACACTGAAGCATCCTGGATGAATCTGCCCTATTGCAAAACCTTCACTGCATAGTATTGTAGGGACTGACGAAAGCAAAGGCAACCGGTTTTTCGCCGGCATGACGCTCGAAACCCGGCCGCCGACGCGGTGCAACCCGGTCCGGGACGGGCTGGCGCGCCGGTGCGCCGGCCGCCCGACAGGCTGCCGCGGTCCGGATCCGGCTTGGCGACGGCGCTGCACCCGTCCCGCGCCAATACACCCGATGAAAAGGACCACCCCCGCATGGACACCGTGCTGACCCTGCACAACGACCGGTTACGCGTGGATCTGGAGCGTCCCGGCGCGGCCTACCGCCGTCCCCGCTACGACTGGCCCGGTCGCGGCCGCGAGGTCGTCCTCGATGGAACGCACCGATTCTGCCAGCCCGAAACCCTTGTCCCCAATGAGGGTAGCGACGGCCACGGCCTCTGCAACGAGTTCGGCATCTTCGCCCCCGTCGGCTACGCCGACGCAGCCCCGGGCGACTGGTTCCCGAAGGTCGGCGTCGGGTGGCTGCGGCGGGTGGACGGGGAGGCGTACGGGTTTTCGTGCGAGTACCCGGTCCGGCCGGGGGCGTTCGGGGTGGAGCGGGACGGGGAGACAGCGATCCGAATGGAAGCAACCGTTGATCCGGAAAGAGGTTACGGCTGGAGGCTGGAGAAGGAGTACCGCCTCGACGGGACGTCGTTGCGGACCACGTACCGGTTGGAGAACACGGGCGATCTGCCCCTCCGGACGCACGAGTATTGCCACAATTTTGTCGGAATTGACGGGACGCCGACGGGGCCGGGGCTGGCGCTCTGCCTCGGGTTTCCGCTGGCGGAGGACGCGCTGCCGACGGGGTTGGAACGGGGTGCGGACGGCCTGATCCGCTGGCCGACGCCGGTGGAACGCGCCTATTACGGGATGGACAAGGCCCCCGGCCGCGGCCGGAACCGCGGCTGGCGGCTGCTCCACGAGCCGACCGGCGTGGGCATCGCCGAGCGCCTGGAGGCGCCGCTGGGGTGGACCGCGCTCTTCGGCGGGCCGCACATTGCGTGCACGGAGCTCTTTGTCGACATCGACCTCGCCCCTGGGGCAAGCGCGACGTGGCGGCGCGTGCACACCTGTTTCACCGCCGCGGACCCCGTCCCGGACGTGGGGTGACGGGGCGCGGGCGGGAATCGGTTGCAAGGCGGGGCCGGTTCTGCTTACTTGACGGAAGCGCAGTGCGGCATCCGGGCTCGGTACGGCATCCGGGTACAGGACGGCAACCGGAAGCAGGACGTGGTGCGCACGGGACGACAACGGGAGAGGACGGAGATGGAGAAGCTGCGGATCGGCATCGTGGGGCTCAACTTCGGCCGCCACATCGTGCGCGAACTGACCGAAGGCAACGGGGCGGAGCACATGGAGGTCGCGGCGGTCTGCGACCTCGACGCGGAGAAGGCGCACGCCATCGGCGACCCGCTGGGCGTACAGGTCTACACCGACCTGGCCGATCTGCTGGCCGACGAGACCATCCCGACGGTCGGCCTCTATACCGGGCCGAACGGCCGGGCGGGGCTGCTGCGGACCATCATCGGCGCGGGCAAGGACGTGATGACGACCAAGCCGTTCGAGCGCGACATCGACGCCGCGCTGGCGGTGCTGCACGAGGCGAAGTCGGCCGGCCGCGTCCTGCATCTCAACAGCCCGGCCCCCGTCCTGCCGCCGGACCTGGCGCAGATCGCAGCCTGGCGGGACGAGTACGACCTCGGCCAGGCGGTCGGCTGCCGCCTGGACACCTGGGTCCGGTACAACCAGGAAGCGGACGGGAGCTGGCAGGACGACCCGGACCAGTGCCCGGTGGCGCCCATCTTCCGCATCGGGATCTACCTCATCAACGACGTGGTGCGCTTTCTCGGCGAGCCGGAAGCGGTGCAGGTGATGCACAGCCGCATCTTCACCGGCAAGCCCACGCCGGACAACGGGCAGCTCTCCATCCGCTTTCGCAACGGCGCGCTGGCCAACATCTACGCCTCGTTCTGCTGCGAGGACGGCGACCACTACGCCAATGCGATGACGCTCAACTTTGACCGCGGCACTGTCTGGCGCAACATCGGCCCCCGCGACGGCTGGCGGGACAAGGAGGTGCGCCTGGCGCTGCAGCAGAGCCGCGGGGAGGGGGAGAGGCCGCAGGTGGTGGAAGCGCGCGTCGGCGGCGGCACCAGCGGGCTGTACCAGTGGGACAACTTCTGCCGCGCTGTCCGCGGCGAAACACTGCCGGACGAGACCACCCCGGAGCAGGTGGCGGCGGGGCTGCGCATCATCGAGGCGATGCGCCGCGCCGAAACGAGCGGTCGGACCGAACCCGTTTGACGCTTTGTTGCGGAGACCAACCATGACCAAGATCGGCGTGGGCCTGTACGGCACCAACGGACACCAGATCCAGCAGGCGCTGGTGGACCATCCGGACGCGGAAGCGGTGGCGGTGGCCGCCTTCCCCGAGGACGCGATCCCCGAGCCACTCCGTGCCGGAAAGGCGCTGGCCCGCTACGACACGCTCGAGGACCTGCTGCGGGACGACAGCGTGCAACTGGTGAGCCTCTGCAGCCCGCGCCGCGCCGACCAGGCCGCCGACGCGGTCCGGTGCCTGGAGGCGGGCCGGGACGTCTATGCCGAAAAGCCGTGCGCCCTCACCGAGGCCGACCTCGACCGCATCCTGGAGACGGCAGCGCGCACGGGCCGGCGCTTTCACGAGATGGCCGGCACCGCCTTCGACCAGCCGTACCTGGAGATGCGGACGCTGGTGGCCGAGGGCCTGATCGGCGAGGTGGTGCAGGTCTACGCCCAGAAGTCGTATCCGCTCCACGACAAGCGGCCCCAGGACGAACAGGTCGACGGCGGACTCACCCTCCAGAACGGGGTGCATGCGCTGCGCTTCGTTGAGCATGTCGCGGGTGTCCGCGCGGCGACCATCTTCGCCCGCGAGTCGCAGCTCGGCAACCCGAAGCCGGGCGGCCTCCGCATTGCGAGCAGCATGGTGGCGACGCTGGAGAACGGGGGGCTGGCCAGCATGGTCGCGAACTACTGCAACCCGCCGAGCTTCGGGAGCTGGGGCAACGAGTGCGTGCGCATCTTCGGCACGAAAGGGTACCTCGACGCCTCCGACGGCGGACAGCGGACGCGGCTGGTGCTCCACGACCGCGACGCCGGGCCGCTCACCCCGCGCGAACCGGCCCGCCCCTACCACGACCGGATCTTCGGCACCCTCCTCGGCCGGGAGACCATGCCGCTGCCCCCCGAGGAGGAGGTGCACCCCACCCGGATGGTGATCCGCGCGCGCGACAGCGCCCGGAAGGGGTGAACGGCATCGGCGGCGCGGCGGAGCCATCCATGCGGCTGGGGATTCTCCGGATCGATGAGGGCTGGGTCGTGCTCCGTGCCCCGGCAGCGACCCATGCGGCGCACCGCCCGGCCGAGGTGCTGCCCGTGCTGCGGGCCATCGAGGCCGCGGTCGAGCGCGACGGCCTCTGGGCCGCGGGCTGGATCGCCTACGAGGCGGCGCCCGGCTTTGACCCTGCGCTCGGGGTCCGCACGCCGGCGGACGAACCGCTCCTCGCGTTCGGCCTCTTTGCCCCGCCGGTGGTCCACCCGACGCTGGACGCGGTGCTGGAGGCAGAGGCCGCCAGGTTCCTTCAGCCCTCAAGCCCTGATGCACAAGAGAATTCATCCGGTGCAGGCCCGGCTTCCCTCTCCCCGCGGGAGCGGGGCAGGGCGAGGGGAACAGATGACTCGCAGACGCCCTCGCCCCACCCTCTCCCGGGAGGAGAGGGAGAACAAGGTGACCCTGCCTGTTCCGGGGATCTCCGCGCGCGCGCCGACGGCGCCGGGGCGGCCGGCGGGCCGTGGACGCCGTCGGTCTCGCGGGAGGCCTACCTCCGCGCCATCGACGAGGTCCACGAGCGGATCGCCGCGGGCGCGACCTACCAGGCCAACCTGACCATGCGGCTGCGGGCCCGCTGGACGGGGGACCCGCTGGTGCTCTTCCGCCGCCTGGCCGCGGCGCAGCCGACCCCGTATGCGGCATACCTGGAGACGGATGCCCTGGCCATCTGCTCGGCGTCGCCGGAGCTCTTTTTTCAGCGGGACGGGGAGACGCTGGTCTCGCGCCCGATGAAGGGGACGGCCCCGCGCGGCTGCACGCCGGACGCCGATGCGGACGCCGCCCGGGCACTGGCCGCCTCGGCAAAGGACCGCGCCGAGAACGCGATGATCGTCGACATGATCCGCAACGACATCGGCCGGGTGGCGCGCTATGGCACGGTGCGCGTTCGCGACGCCTTTGCCTGTGAGCGCTACCCCACCGTCTGGCAACTGGTGAGCACGGTGGAGGGACGGACCGATGCGCCGACGGCGGAGGTGCTGCGCGCGCTCTTCCCCTGCGCGAGCATTACGGGCGCGCCGAAGGCGAAGACGATGGAGATCCTCGCCGGACTGGAGACAGCGCCCCGCCGCGTCTACACCGGTGCGATCGGGTGTCTGATGCCGGGACGGCGGGCCCGCTTCAGCGTGGCCATCCGCACCGCGGTGGTGGACCGGACCGGCGGCGCGGCCGAGTATGGCGTCGGCGGCGGGGTGGTGTGGGATTCGACGGGCGCGGGAGAGTATGCCGAAAGCCTGCTGAAGGCGCGTGTCCTGGACGGACTGAACGCGCCGCCGGAGCCGTGGCGGCTGCTGGAGTCGCTGCTGTGGACGCCGGACGAGGGGCTGGTCCTGCTCGACCGGCATCTCGACCGGCTGGCCGCCTCGGCGGCGTACTTCGACCGGCCGCTCGACGTCGCGGCGGTGCGGAGCGCGTTGGACGGCGCGGTGGCCTCACTCCCGCCGGAACCGCACAAGGTGCGGCTGCTGGTCGATCCCGACGGGACGCCGGCGGTGGAGGCGGCCCCGCTCGGGCCGCCGCCGACGGGGCCGGCGCGGCTGGCGGTGCATGCCGAACCGGTCGACAGCGCGGACGTCTTTGTCTACCACAAGACCACCCGCCGCGCCGTTTACGACGCCGCCCGCGCCGCGCACCCGGAAGCGGACGATGTGCTTCTTCGGAACGAACGGGGCGAGGTGACCGAGGCGACCATCGCGAACCTCGTGGTCGACACCGCCGGCCGGAGGCGGACCCCGCCGGTGGCGTCGGGGCTGCTGGCGGGGACCTTCCGGGCCGAACTGCTCGCGCGCGGCGAGGTGGAGGAGGCGGTCCTCACGCTCGCCGATCTGCGCGCCGCCGATGCGCTTCACGTCGTCAACTCCGTACGCGGCTGGCGCCGGGCGGTGCTGATCGACGATGGAGGGGCGCCCGCACCCCGGACAGACCCTGCCTGTTCCTGACCTTTGGACGCGTCCTTTGCCGCGACCGCTCAGCCCTTCGCCGGCTTGCTGAGCGCGTCGTAGACGGCTTGGGCGATGGCGAGGTGGCCGGTGGCGTGGGGGTGCACCGGCTCGGGGCAGAAGGTGTCCGGTTCGTGGTGTTTCAGCAGCTTCTGGAAGAGATCGTGCGTCTTGACGAGGCGCGTCTTGTACTTGCGGCTCATGGCGCGGACGACCTTGTGGTACTCGGGCAGCTTCTTGAGCACTTCCCTGCGCCGGGTGGAGGGCGCCTTGGCGTTGCTGATGTAGAACGGCTCGATGAGGAGGAGCCGGCACTTCGGCAGCGCCTTGCGCGTGGCGGCGAGGATTTCGTCGTAAACCTCTTCGTACAGGGACGGCGGAATCTTCTGCGCGTCGTCGGGGAAGAAGAGCGCGCGGTGGAGATCGTTGATGCCGATCTTGATCGAGAGCCAGTCGGGCCTGTTGCGCAGCACATCGTCGGTCCAGCGTTCGCGCAGGCCCGTCACCGTGTCGCCGCCGATGCCCTTGTTGATGAGGGTGACGGTCTTCGCCGGTTCGCGGAGGATGAGGAGATCCTGAACGAACTTGACGTAGCCGTCGCCGAGCGGGCGGTTCTGGTTGCGGCGGCCCATGTCGGTGATGCTGTCGCCGATGAAGAGAAGCGTCTCGCCGTCCTTGAGCTGCGTGGCCATGGGTGGGGTCTCCTGTGCCGGGCCGGGGACTCGCGCCGGCTCCGGACGCTGTCGTGTCCGTGGCGCCGCCGTGGCGCCCCGTCGCGCTTCATAGATCCGGAGCGGAGGGCAAAAGGCAAGCGGATTCGGGGAAAGGCGGTTGCGGGCGGCGTCCGGGGCAGGGGACCGCCGGCCGGGCAGCGGGTGGCACGAAAAGGGCCCGCAGGGGCATCCCCGCGGGCCGAAATCCGGAGGCGCCGGGTGCGCCTCGTCGTGTCTGGTGGAGCTGAGGGGATTCGAACCCCTGACCTTTGCATTGCGAACGCAACGCTCTCCCAACTGAGCTACAGCCCCGTCTGTCGGCCGGCCGGGGTGCTGCGTCCGGCAGGCGCGACCAGTCTATCCATTCGCATCCCGGTGTCAAGCCCGAACCGGCTGCTGCGGCGAAGAAATGCGCTGTCGGATCAGGGGGAGGTGAGGGCGCCGGAGGTGACGGTGACGGCGCGGGTGCTGACGTTGACTTCCTGGCCGCGGCCGAGGCGGCGGTCCTCGCCGAGCACGCGGCGGAGCCTCTCCACCTTCTCGCGCGGCAGGGGGCGGTCGGTGTCCTCGTCGCGGTTGTAGGCGCCCCAGTGAATGACCGCGCCGTTGGCGGTGTGGAGCGCAATCCGCGGCGGGGTCTGCCGCCGGCGGAGCGAGCGGTCGATGAAACCGCTGCGGTCCACCGTCACCTGGAGAATCTCGAGGCGCGAGGCCAGGCTGGAGCGCCGGAGCGTCCGCAGCACGCCCAGCGCGTCGTGGAGCTCCTCGCTCGGCCAGGCGGCGCCGGGGGCGGGGGGCTCGGCCAGGCGGCACCGGATGAGGGGGAGTGCGGTGTCGGGACGGTCGCCGGCGGCGGTGGGCAGGAGCGCTCCCGTCTCGTCGACGGTGTAGTAGTGCCCGTCGCGATAGACCTGTGCGGCCGGCATGCGCAGGAGGATGTCGGCCACCACGGCGCGGTCGGCCAGCTGGCGGCGGAACGGAAAGGTCTTCGCCACCCAGGGGCTCGCGGCGTACGCGTCGCGGAGCTCGGCCGGGAGGTGCGGGTCCAGCAGGCTCCGGCCGGCCGCGGTCTCGGCCAGGCGGTGGAGCTCGGCCCGTGCGCCGGCGGGCAGGTCGGCGCTCTCGGCCATCGTCCGCAGCGCCCGCGCGTCGAGCCGGTAGGCGGGATCGGCGAGAGCGGACCGCCAGAGCGTCGCCCCCCCCCACGCCCGGGCGCCGACCAGCAGCAGCATCGGGGCCGCCCGGCCGAGGCCGACCAGCAGCACGCCCGCGAACGACGCAATGCGCCGGGCGAGAGCCGCGCTGAAGCGGGAGGTCGTCTTCGTCTCCTTTCCGGCCTTGCCGCGACCGGCGGTCTTTTTGCGGGGCATGCTGCCGCTCCTCGTTGCCCGGGGCGAGCCGTGCGTCGGTCTGCGCATCGGGGGCGCGGGGATTCGGATCCGTCGGCGGGTGCGGTGCGGCACTTCCGCAAACGCAACCGCGCGCGCACGGGCGCTGATCTGTACGGGTACTGTATCGTCATGGAGGGGGCGGTTTCTGAAGCCCTGTCGGCGGCTGCGCGGGGCGGAGAGGCGGGCCGTCGATTTTGATCAGAAGCTCGCCCGCCCGTTCCGGACGGGGCTCGGCGTAGCGGACGGCGGGGTCTGCCGCCGGGGGCAGGCCGGGCAGACGGCCGGAACGGGCCCGTGGCGCGCCCCCCCCGGCTGCTCGAAATCCTTTCGGCCGGACGGCGAAAAATTCCGGAACCAGCGCCCGAACCGCCCATACCGTTCACGCCGGGCAGCGTCCGGCGCGGACGGGCAAAGCGTCTGGAGCGGGGCGCGCCGCGGGGACGATATCCAAGAGTGCGGCGCCGACAGAGGTCCACCAGGCATCGGCGCCAGACCCATAGCGCTCCGGACCCCAGGGAAGGGAACCTCCATGTCCAACGCCACCTACGCGGATCCGAACGGCAACACCTCCTCGACGACGCTCGACGCATCGCAACCGCGCGCCGAAGACGCCAAGCGCCACCTCATCGCGGCGCTCGAAGACCTGCGCGAACGCAGCGCCGCCGCCCGCGAAGCCGCGACCGAGGCCATTCTGCCCGACCGCGACCGCGCCGCCGAACGCCTGCGCGAGGCGCTCCGCCACGATCCGGACCTGCTGGTCTGCGTCGAAGCGCTCTGCGGCGCCGGAGACGCCACCGAGCTGCGCCGCGCGCTGCGGATCTCGGAAGAAACGTGCAAGATGCTCGAGGAGACGGTGCAGGGGTTCGAGGGGCGGCTGCTGGACGCGATCGCGGAGAACGGACGCCTCCACAAGCGGGCGTACGAGCTGAAGGACGAGGTGATGGATCTCCGCGCGACGGCCGCGTCGGTCACCCGCCAGCGCGACGAACTGCGCAGCCGGGTGGACGATCTCCGTCACCGCGGCGTGCAGCACCGGGAGGCCCTGTCCGCGGCCGAACGGGAGATCCTGTTCCTGAACGAGCGCCTGCTCCGCCTCGCCGGCGCCTGCTGAGGACGCGGCCTCAGCCGCCGAACGGCGTTCAAGCCATCATCGCCAACGCATCCAAGCCGCCCACGCCCGGTCGTGGGCGGTTCTGTGTGATGACGGGGGGAAGCGTGCCGGGGGCCGGTGCGTCCACCCCGGACACGACGCGGCCGGGACCGGATCGTGTGCGCGTGTCGGGAGGCGGCGTCGGGTTCAGGCGAACAGGTTGACCTGAGTTGCCGCGGTGTCGGCGGGAGCGGTTGCGGTTGCGTTCGCGTTCGCGGTGTAGGCTTCGCGTGCGGCCTGCACCTGGCCGGGCCCCGCGGTTGCGGTGGCGGGGGCGCCGGTGGATGGCTGGTCGTTGCGGTCGGCATGGGCCTGGCGAAGCTCCATGCGCGCACGGGTGACGCGCTGGGCGGCGACGGCGGCGACGCGGCGGTCGGTGGCGGAGGGCTGTGCCGGCGCGAGTGCGGCGCGGCGGACCTGCATCATCTTGCGAATGGTGGCTTCCGGGGTGGACTCGGGGCTGGTGTCGATGCCCACTTCGCCGCCGACAGCGTAGCGCTTGCCGTCCGGCCCCTTCTGGTACGAGAAGCTGGCGCCGCGGGTGACGTACTGCCCGCCGGCCGCGACATGCGCCTGCTCGTGCTGGCGGACCTCGCGGTCGCGGGACTGAAGCTGGCGGATCTGGCGGAGTTCCGCGTCGGAAACCGGGTCGCCGTCGGCGCTGCGCTGGCGGCCGACCGCTTCGTGATCCCCTTCCTCCTGCGGTTCGCCTTCCTGTCCGGGGGCTGCCTCGGCCTCGGCTGCGGGGCCGGCCGGTTTGCCTTCGGCGGGGGCGCCGGGAGCTTCGGGGGCGCTGCCGCCCTGCGGCTGCGGTTCGGCGTCTTCGCTTTGGCCTGTGGCTCCGGGGGCGGCGTTCCGGACGGTCGGATACCGCGACGGCGGCGGAGGAACGGCGGAGCCGTCCGCCGCGGGTGCGGTCGGTGCGTCGTTGGCGGGCGCGGGCTGCGGGGAGCTCGACCCGGCGGCAGGCCCTGCAGGAGAGG
>CAZKKD010000105.1:0-10891 GCA_964553265.1 uncultured Planctomycetales bacterium
CACGAACTCGTCCAGGCTCACATCCGGGCGGAAGCCGATGCGTTTGCTCACGGGCGCCAGCAGGCGCTCGAAGCGGGCGACCACCGGGTGCTCGTGGCTGAAGTGGTTGACGATGAAGACCTCTCCGTCCGGCTTGCAGACCCGCCGCATCTCGGCCAGCATGCGGTCCGGTTCCGGCGCGACGGTGAGGACGTACATCGCCACCACCGCGTCGAAGTGGTTGTCCGGATACGGAAGGCTGTGGGCGTCCATCACCTCCAGTTGCACCCGGTCGAGGTCGTCGGGGCGAAGGCGCCTGCGGGCGCGTTTGATCATCTCCGGCGAGATGTCGATGCCGGTAATGCGGCAGCTTTCGGGGTAGAGGGAGATGGCGATGCCGGTGCCGATGCCCACGTCCAGCACGCTGGCGCCTTCGGGGATGCGCATCCGCCTGACGGCCTGCCGGCGGCCCGGCTGCAGGATGGGGCCGAAACTCAGGTTGTAGTGCCACGCGTACCGCTTGTATGTCTTTTTGACGCTTCGCAAATCCACGGGCAACGGTCTCCTCGCAGGCAGGTCTCGGTGCAGATGCCCCAGCTTAACACAAATGCAACCGTGAGGCAAGGCCGGTGTCCCGATTCTCGGGTTTCGGGCAAGGATACGGACGGGCGACCGTGGCCGACGGGATTGCCGCGGAAAGACGCCAACCTTCAGCCTGCCGAAGCGACCGGTTCGTCCGGACTCAGAAAAGCCCCTGGACAAGCCGGACCAGCGGGGCATAGAGCGCGCCGAGGTCGTCCGCCAGGCCGATGCGGTCGAAGAAGCGATAGACGTGCTGGGTACCGAAGAGCCCCCACTCGATGAGGGCCAGGATGAGCGGCACGAAGAGTGCGAAGACGATCCCGCCGATGAGCGCCAACCCCTGCATCGGACCGGAGAGGCGTCCGTTGGAAGTGCCGAAACTCATACGCGATCCCAGTCCACGTCCTGCCCGTAATCGAGCCAGTCGCTGGCGCGCAGGCGGTCCACCTTGATGACGGCGATCTCGTTGGTATGGGTGTTGTACACCACCTTCCGCCCCTTGCAGCCGCCGACGTCCTCGCTGACGACGGGAATGCCGAGGCGCTTCAGGATGCGCCGCGCGGTGGCGACGTTGTCCTCGCCGAGATCCCGCGGCGAGCGCTCCACGCGCTCCGGCGGTCGCCCGCCGCCCAGGATCTGCGCCTCCAGATCCGCGTCGCCGGCGCCGAAATCGCGAAGGATGCGATGCAATGCCGGGATGGCCACGTCGCCGTGCGTCACCGTCGGGCGACCGCGATCCTCCACTTCCGGCCAGAGGAAGTGGTTGATGCCGCCGAAGCGATTGCGCCGATCGTACATGGCGACGGCGACGCAACTGCCGAGCACGCACCGGATCAGCATCGGCTCGGTATGCGCAAGGATGTACCCCGGCTTCAGGAAGAACTCCTGAGGCAGAAGGTCCTGATCGTGCGCTTCATTCCGGTCCAACGGGACAACTCCTGGCTGCAGCGGTGATGTTGTGATTCCGAACGTCCGGCAGGGACGCGCGTCAAACCGCGTGCCAACCGGCGACCCTCTTGATTCTATCAACCGCAACCGGAAATGCAAGCCCTCACTCCCGTCCGCGCCTGCGCAGCGTTGTCGGTATTCGGATGGCCGTGTGCAGGGTTGCGGAACAGGACCACAGGCCAAAGGACGCATCCAGCAATCACTTCAGCCAGTGGAAGGAGGCGTACAGGCGGAGCGATGGCGTTCGCGGTGTTTCCCTAGCGCGCGCCGCCGGTCGCGGCGATGAGGGCCTCGACATCCAGCACCAGGCCCACCTTGCCGTTGCCGAGGATGGCGCCGCCCCGCAGAATGTCGAGGCCGGCGAAGTAGTCGGTCAGGTCCTTCAGCACCACGGACTGCTGCCCGAGAAGCTCGTCCACCAGGAGCGCGCAGGAGGACTCGCCGTCGCTCACCAGCACCACGACGGTGTCCCACGGGTTTTCGTGGACCGCTTCGACCCCGAAGAGGCGGTGGAGCCGGACGATGGGAAAGAGGGTTCCGCGGGCGTTGAGCATCTCGCCCCGGCCCCGCACCGTGGAGATCTGTTCCCGCGTCGGGCGGATACTCTCCAGCACCTGCACCACGGGAACGATGTAGGTCGTCTCCCCCACCTGCGCCAGAAGACCGTCGACCACCAGCAGCGTCACCGTCATCGGCAGGGTGATGGTGAAGGTCGAGCCGACGCCCAGCTCGCTCTCAATGTCGATCGTGCCATTCACCCCTTCGATGTTGCTGCGGACGACATCCATGCCGACGCCACGCCCGGAGACGTCGGTCACCTTCTTCGCCGTGCTCACCCCGGCGCCGAAGATGAGGCGGAACGCGTCCTGCCGCGACATCGCATCGGCCTCCGCTTCCGAAAGGGTCCCCTTCTCGACCGCCTTCGCCTTGAGGGCGTCGACGTCCAATCCGCGGCCGTCGTCGGAGATGCGCAGGGTGAAGGTTTCTTCGTCGCATTCGGCCGAGACATGCACGTGGCCCGTCTCCGGCTTGCCGGCTTTGCGCCGCTCTTCCGGCATTTCGATGGCGTGATCGACGGCGTTGCGGACCATGTGGGTCACCGGCGCTTCGAGCGCTTCGACCAGGCTCTTGTCGATCTGGACAAGCTGCCCGTCCATCTCCAGCTCGATCTGCTTGCCGAGCTCCTGCGAAAGGTCGCGCACCGTGCGCGGAAGCTTCTGCAGGATGCCCTTGATGGGCACGCGTCGCACCGCCATCAGGCTCCGCTGAAGGTCAAACGAAAGCTCATTGAAGGCGAGCACCGCCTTCTTGAACTCGCCGGCGATGTCGCGGACGGCATCGGCCCGTTCGAGGCGCTTCTGGATGTAGTTGAGCACTTCGCTGGTGATGATGAGCTCGCCCACGTAGTGCATGAAGGCATCGACCTTCTCCTCGGCGACGCGGATGGTCTTGCCCATCGCATCCTCGCCGGCAGCGGCGGGGCGCTCGGCGGGCGCGGCTTCTGCGGGCGGCTTCGTCCCGGTCGTTTCGGCCGGTCGGGCGTCTGGCTGCGGCGGCACGGCGCCAGCCGCGCCGGCCTCGCGCTTGAGTCCGCCGAGGACCGCGTCCAGCTTCTCCTGCACGATGCTGGCCAGGAGATCATCGAACCCGATGCCGCTGCTGTGGATGCTTTCGAAGTCGCTGCGCAGCGCCGCCACCGCTTCGCTGAGCCGCTTGTCCTGTGCGTTGCCGGCGGCCGTGGAAAGCGTCCCGAGCGCGGCCAAAAAGGAAGCCACCGCTTCATCGTCGCGTTGGGCGTCGCCGATCTCCCGCACGAAGCGCCGGGCCGTCCGGACCGCTTCGCTGACGTCCTCGTCCCCGACACGATACCGGACGCCGTCGTCCGCCTCTCCCGCCCCCTCGCCCTCGCCGTCGGCCGCCAGCTCGGCAATGATGCGCTCCAGCGCCTCATCCACGCCTGCGACACAGGACTGCAGCGACTCCGGCATCCGGTCGCGCACACCGGCCAGCACCGAGCGGGCCTGCATCAGCACGTCCGCCGATGGCGCCACGCCGCCGCCCTCGCGCACGCGCGCCGCTTCCTGGAGAAGCGCTTCCTCGTCAGGCCGCAACGCGGTGTCGGTGTCGCCGGCGGCCAGCCGTTCGAACATGGCCGTCAGCATATCCACACCGCGCAGGAGGATGTCGATCACCTCGCGGTGGGCGCGGAGCGTCTTGTTGCGGAGTTCCTGCAGGAGGTTTTCCAGCCCGTGGCTGAAATTCTTGATGTTGACCAGCCCGAAGAAGGAGCTGTTGCCCTTGACCGAGTGCACCGGGCGGAAGATTGCATCAATGAGGCCCAGGTCGTCGGGGCGGGACTCCAGTTGGACAAAGAGCTCGTCCAGCCCGTCGAGCGCCTCGCGGCTCTCGACCAGAAAATCCTGCAACAGGGCGGGATCGACGGCGAAACTGTCGTCTGCACTCATGCCGGCTCTCTATCTTCCCTGCGTGATCGCGACCATGAGGTCGTGCCACTTCCGCAGCTTGACCACCGCTTCATCGACCGCCGTGCGCAGCGCACCGAGGTCGGTCAGGGGCTTGATGAAACAGTCGTCCGCGCCCAGCCGCAGACAGGAGAGGATGTTGTCAAGCGTCACGTACCCGGTAATCATGATGACCTGGATCATGCCATTGTACTGCTTGATCCGCTGCAGGAGTTCCACGCCGGTCATGCCGGGCATGGCAATGTCGCTGATCACAACCAGGATGTTTTCGCGGTGAATCATGCGCAGGGCGACGAAGGGGTTGTTCGCCGTGCGCACGTCATAGCCTTCCAGCGTAAAGTAGCGGCTGAGCGTGTCGGTGATCGGCTTCTCGTCGTCCACGATCAGGATGGGCGCACGGCTGAATGCCGGCGGCGGCTTGAGGTCGCTGACCGCCGGGGTCGGCGACCGTCCCGGGCCCTCCTCGGCCATCAATGTCCCCTTTTCGCACCACGGGCCGGCGCGCTTCGCGCCGGCGGCGCATTCATTCTGCAGCAGACCTGGATGGGCCAGCTTTCACCGCCCCCGCAAACGCACTGTTCGAAAAGCGGACAGTCGGCAAACCTCCACCGATCCAATGCAGTCCGCGTACCGGAGACCGTACGTTTCTTCGTCTCTCCCTCTACGATACACTCGCAACGGGCCCGGTCAAGTGCTTCAGCTCCGCGCGCAGTTCTTCAAAATCCAGCGGCTTCCGGAAAAATGCGTCCACCTGCAGCTCCGAGAGCCGTTCCCGCAATGCCTTGCTTTCCAGCCCGGTGAGGGCCAGCACGCGGATGTTCTGCCACTCCGGGTTCTCCCCAATGGCGCGCAGAACATCGAACCCGTCCAGATCCGGCATCCGCATGTCAAGTATCAGGACATCCGGACAGCGTTCGCCCATCGAGTACACGGCCTGGAACCCGCCCTCGGCCGTTTCGACGTCATATTCCCCCCACTCCGCCACGGCGCGCTGCAGCAGACGGAGGTATTCCGGATCGTCGTCGACGATGAGCAGTCGGGGCTTGCGTTCCACTTCCCTCTCCGGCGCCTCCTCGAGAGGAAGTCGGACGCTGAAACAACTCCCCGCACCCGGCGTGCTAGCGGTAGCCACGGATCCGCCATGATCCTGCACAATCCCCAGGAGAATCGAAAGCCCGAGCCCCGTCCCCTTGTCGACCGGCTTGGTGGTGAAGAAGGGATCGAATACCTTTTCGAGTACCGCGTCGGTCATGCCGACTCCGTCATCAATCACGTCGACCCGAAAGGCGCCCTCCTCCGGTTGACTGCGGACGGTCACCCGTCCCCGATCCTGCCCCTCCACCGCCTGGATGGCATTGAGAAGCAAATTGACAAAGACCTGCGTCATCGGCTGCAATGCGATCGGAACCTGCGGCGGATCGGCACAGAAATCGCGGACCACCTCCACGTTCTCCGGAACGCTGCTCTCCACGAGCGCCAGGGCATCCTCGATGCAGGCGTGCGGGTCGGCCGGGGCCCGCTCGGCGGGGCCTTCGGGATGGGCGAACGCGCGCAATCCGGAAACGATGCGGGTGATGCGGTCGGTCCCGACCAGCATGTCGCGAATGAGACCCGGCGTTTCCTCGCAGACGAAACGGAGCTTCTTCGGATCCGGGACACCCGAACCGTTCTCTCCGGCCAGAACGGGAGCCAGAATCTCCCAGAACTTCTGCAAGGTCTGCAGGTTGCCGCGGATGAACGTGGTCGGGTTGTTGATCTCGTGCGCCACGCCTGCGGCCAGCACGCCGAGCGAGGACATCCGATCGGCATGGATCAGGGCCCGTTGCTTCTCTTCGACCTCCTTCAGCGCGTCTTCGAGCGACTGGACGTTGCGTTTCAGCTCCAGGTTCCGCATCCGCAGCTCCAGCATGAGCCGGCGGTTTTCGCGCCGAAGACGGATCGAACGGCCCACCCGCTCGACCAGCGAGTGGATCATCTCGACGCGCTCGAAGGGCTTGGTGACGTAATCGTAGGCGCCGTAGTGGACGGCGGCGGCCGCATTCTCGACGCTGGCGAAGCCGGTAACGACCACCACCTCCGCGTCCGGACAGACCTCCTTCGCCTTTTTGAGCACCTGGATCCCGTCGGCGCCCGGCATCTTGATGTCGGTGAAGATCAGATCGTAAAAGCCGGTTTCGATCTCGTGGATGGCCTCCACCCCGTCGGCGGCCGTGACCACCTGGTGCCCCATTTCGCTCAGGAGGTCATTCAGGTACAGGCGGATGATCTCCTCGTCGTCCACCACCAGGATGAGGAGAGACTTGGTCTCATCCGAGGTCTCGAACTCGGGGGCGTCATCCGATTCAGCCTCTGCAGCCGGAAGCGAACCGATCAGGTCCTCGCGAGCGATCTGGACCGCCTGGACATCGGCGGAGTCGGGTTCGTTCCCGTCCAGGCGCGCTTCCAGCATGCGCATGGAGAGGCGGAGGTACCGGACCGTCTTCTCCAGCGCCGCGGTCAGCGAAGCGGCGTCTCGCCCCTCCAGTCCTGCCAGCCGCGATGCCCGGCGGCAGATGCTCGCCATGCGGCGCAGCCCGAGCGGCTCGACCGCAATCGCAACCGCCCCGAACGCCGCTTCGATCTCGGTGCGCAATTCCCCATTGTCGCGGGGGGCGCCCAAGGCCGGAAGCAGGTCATCCACCGCCTCAAGACGTCGGTCCAGTTCACAAACGACGCCCCGGAGCTGGGCGCACTGGTTCGGCGTCAGGGATTCGATGGTGGAGACATCCATTGGCGTCGCCGTCTATTCCTGTTGCCTGTCCGGAAACCACTCGCCCGCACTATACGGCTGAAATCTCCTCACGGCAAGTCGCAACCTGGAGGTTGTTGGCCTTTTTTGTGTTCTTTTTGTCGGCAGCCCGGACAGCTTTCGCGCTTTGGCGCATCCTGCCGACGCAATCCGGGGACCGACCATTGCCTCGTTCCCGCCCCCGCACCGACCGCGCGGCTCAGAAGAGATCCAGCGCGAACACGGTGAACTTTACGCGCTCCCGCTTGAGCTCGTCCGGGTATTTCAATTCCAGCACCAGCTTGCCGTCCTTTGGCGCGTCCTCATTGTGGTGGAAAACGGTGAAGTTGATGGTCTGGGTTCGCTCGAGACGGTCCCCGTCGGAGCTGCTGCTGCTGGAGCTTTCGTAGCTGTGGACATTGTCCTGGTGTTCGACCCCGAGCTCGCACTTGATGAACTGGACCTCCTTCGGCCCTTCCAGCTTGATCTGCACGCGCCCCTGGCGGCGGTTGTCCTCGGTTTCGTCCTTCCGCTTCAGGACCGTCAGGGTGGCGCCCTCGATCAAGTCGTCAAGCTTGAGCACCTTCTCCTCGTCCGGAGCCGGGTCGGTCAGAGAAAAGGTCTTCCAGGTGCCGAAGCTGTGCACCACCACTTTCGCTTCCAGTTCCTCGATGGCTTCCGCGTCGCGCGCCGGGAGCGCAAGGGGAATCTCGAACTGGACGGAGCGGTTCTCGTTCGTGTTGTTGTTGACCCAGTCCCACCGCTCTTCTTCCGCCTCCGGGGCCACCACCGGGCGGTCCTGATCGTCCACCGCCCGGAGGAGTTCCGGCGGTTCGTTGCCGAGCACCATCCGTTCGGGAGGAGCATGCAGACGGATCTGGGCCACGCAGCCGTTGTCGTCTCCCCGCTCCAGCACCATCTCCAGGGTCGCCGGCGGCAGCGTCTCTTTCGCTTCGGGAAAGACGCGCACCGTCGTGGTGACGACGCCCAGGGCCTCGGCCGTATAGCCCGGCGCGGCATCCTCGATGGGGAGCTTGGCCATCGGGCTGTCGGCCCTGCCCGCGTGGCGGCGCATCTTGGCCGAATCGAGGTCGAGACCGGAAATCTCCAACTCGCCGACATCCGCGACCACCGTCACGCCTTCTTTCATCAACGTCTTCAGGGCGTCGAAGTCGGCCTCCTCGCGCGCGTCCAGCGCAAAGCTGGTGGTCTTGCCGTCGGTCTCCGGCAGATTTCTCTCCTGCACCTCTCCCGGAAACACAAACGTCCAGGCGCCCTGAAAGCCGCCTGCGCCGAGCAGCCCTTTCATCCGCTGAAGCTGCATCTCCACCATCCGCCCCTCGGGCGTGGTCAGTTCCAGCGACAGGCGCCCCTCGTCGGTCTCCTTCGCCACCAGACGCGAAAAGCCGGCCTGCCCGAAGACCATCGGCGCATGCTGCACGAAGGTCCGCATCTCTTCAAATTTCATCCGGAAGGCGACGGTGACGGTCTCGCCGTCCTCGTCCTCGGTGATGGAGACGAATTCCTGCTCCACCCCGTCCATCTCGACCTGGTGAGCGGTGAAGGCGGTTCGCGCACGCTCCTCCAGGGTCGGCTCGGGCTCCGCGGGGGCGGCATCGGCCTCCGCCTCCGCCGGATCCTCTGCTTCGGCGGCGGCGCCGTCAGCAGCGTCGGCCTCTTCTTCGGCGCCCCAGCCGTCGGGATCCTCCCATCCGTCCTCGTCCTCCGCGTCGTCGTCGTCCCAATCGTCTTCGGCCTGTTTGCGGAAGTTTTCAACCGCTTGCAGTTGCGCCATAAAGATTTCACGCGGCACCACCATCACGCTCTCGCTCACCACCCGTCCGTCCTCGTGGATGGTGACGGTCGACTCCAGGCGCCTGGCGCAGCCGCCGCCGGCCAGGAGAAGAAGGGCAAGCCCCAGCGCCAAAGCGCAATGAACCGTTCGACTCGTCTGCATGGAATCCGTCTCCTCGTCTTCGTCGTTTCGCATCCGCTCCGGCCAACCCGTCCGCGCGGAAGGGCAAACAGGCGCGCCCATCACTCCGCCGCGTCGTCGTCCCCGTCGCCGGCGTCCCCGTTGTCGTCGTTCGCGTCCTCGGTCTCCGCCGCCGGATCCGGCAGGATGGGCACGTTCTTCAACTCGAAGGGGATGGCCACCGGCTCGCCCTGCCCCTGCGCCACCAGCGCGAGAGAGAGGTCGCCTTTCGGCTCGCCCACCACCAGGACCTGCAGCCACCGGCGGCCGCCGCCGCCGTTCTGGTTGGCGACAAAGGTCGGCCAGGGATTCCCCTCGCCGTCGAAGGCGCAGATGTCGTCGATGAACGCGGTCTCGCTCTCGACCGAGACGCCGAACATCACCACGCCCCCAATCCGCTGCCCGACGTGGCGGGAGAGCTTCAGGCCCAGTGCGCCGAGCTTCGGGTGCGTGAGTGCATCGTTGCTGGAGCTGCTGTACCCGCCGTGGCCTTCCTTGATTGTGTCCGCCGGCACGGCGCCGGGCAGCTTCACCACGTGGAGCGGCCCGCCGAAGACGAGCTCCATCTCGCCGCGCACGACCGCGAGGGTCTTGGCCTCGAAGCTCGGCGTCTCCAGTTCCGCGCTGACGATGCGGCGGACCGTGCCGTCGTTGCCGCCCATCATCCGCATCCGGTCGTTGATGTGCCGGTACGGGTCCCAGGAGTGGCGATTCGGATTGTCCGGAAGGAGGCTGAACTCCTGGTCGTCGGTCGCCTCGGTCATCCGGAGCCGCCCCCACCGCGTCGGGGCCAGGTCCTCGGGCAGCTCCACCGCGCCGACGAAGCGCATTTCGTTTTCGCCGTAGAAACCGTGCCCGCCGGCCAGGTCGAACGATCGCTTGACCTGGATCATCACCGGCAGAAAGCGCCCCCGCTTCCGGATGTCGGCCTTCAACCCTTCCCGGGTCGGCGGCACAACCGTCCGTTCTTCCAGGTCGGCGAACGGGACGAGATCGAGGCGCGGCCTGCCCACCGGGGCGAATGCGATGCCGTCGGCCGGGCAGCTTGCCGCATAGATGCGACCGAACGCAGCGGCCGCGGCCGGCGCGTCGGCCAGTTCGGCGCCGTCGATGCGCCAGGTCACGCTGTTGCCTTCCACCGCCGCGCCCTCGGCCGTCGCCGCGGCGGGGAGACGGACGGTCAGGCGATAGGCGAGCTTGTCGAGGTGGGCGAGATACGTCTTTTTCTGGATGGGCGTGAACATGCCGAGGGTCTTGCTCTCGGACGCGGCCAGCGCCCCGACCGCCTGCAGGCCCGTCCGCGTCCGCAGCCGGAGGACGCCCTCCTCCACCGCAAGCGTGAGCGCGTGGGCATCCGCGTAGGGACTGCGCAGAAAGGCGCCGATGTCGGCATACTTCGCCGTCGCGGCCACGCCGACGGTCATCCCGTTCTCGTCCTGCAGCGGCTTGACCTCCAGCTCCGCCCCGGGGAAGAGCGTCTTCGCCTCCTCCTCGGAAAACGGCGGATAGTGGAACGCCTGCGGTGTCTCGCCGAAGGGGATGGCATGCCCGCGGGCCATCAGGTTGTTCATGTCGATGCGGCCGCGCGTCTCGATCCGCACCGCCACCGTGCCGTCCTTGGCGATGGTCACCTCATCCTGCACCTCGGCGCAACCTGACGCCAGGAGCGCCAGCAGTCCCAGGAGCAGCCAGCCTCTCCCCCGCGGTCGTCCGCGCGGCATCCGTTCTTCCAGCATGAGTCCCCTCCTTTGCGGATTGTCTTCGCTCATCCCTGCAGCGTCGAGGGCCCGATCATTCCGCATCCCCGGCGCCGTGTTTCGGCCATCCCGATCCGCGCCGTCGGCGCGCTTCGGTTCCACCCGCGTTCCAGAATTGCTGTCCGGGCCGCAAATGGCAAGGGCTTCCCCCGCCTTCCGCCCGTGCGTCATCGCATCCGGCGAATCTTCCGGTTGATCTCCTCGCGAAGCGTCCGCGCTTCGTCGCCCCGGACGCCCCGCAGCCAGCCCAGCAGTTGTCGGAGCTCATACTCGCGGTCGGCACTGTCGATCTTTTGCCGGAGAGCCACGACGTAACGCCCGTCCCGGCTGAGCGCCAGCGCCAGCAGCAGCAGTTCGGGCGGCTCGCCGCCACGCGCTTTCCAGGCAACCAGTTCGGCCT
>CAZKKD010000106.1:0-10819 GCA_964553265.1 uncultured Planctomycetales bacterium
CCGGGGCGGAAGCAGCCCTTTCTGACGAAGGGTCAGCTTCGGCGGCTGGAGCAGGGGGGCTGAGAAAGCGGCGGGGCGCCCGCGCCCAGACCGCCCGATGCGCCCGCCGCGCCGCGCTCGGCCTACGGCCGGACGAGGCGGGCCGGCGAGGAGGCCTTGATCGCGTCCGGATGCCGGGAGGTCTGCGTGCGCACGGCCTGGCTCTTCGGCCACGGCGGACGGAACTTTGTCGACCCGATGCTCCGGCTCGGCCGCGAACGGGACCGCCTGCAGGTGGTCGACGATCAGCGCGGGTCGCCGACCTTCGCGGACGACCTGGCCGCGACGATGGTCGCGCTGGCGGACGCGGGGCGGACCGGGCTGTACCACTGCACCAACAGTGGCGAGACCACCTGGTTCGGGTTCGCGCAGGCGATCTTCGCGTTGGCGGAGATGACGGTGACGGTGGAGCCGGTGACGAGCGACGCCTTCCCGCGGCCCGCCGCCCGGCCGGCCTACAGCGTGCTCGACTGCACGGCCACCGAGGCGGCACTCGGCCGGCCGCTCAGGCCGTGGCGCGAGGCCCTGGCCGCGTATCTCGCAACCCGGACGGACAACTGAGGAGCAGACGATGCGCATCCTGGTGACCGGCGCGGCGGGCTTTATCGGATCGCACCTGGCCGAGCGGCTGGACGATCTCGGCCACGAGGTGATCGGTCTCGACAATTACGCGCCGTACTATGCGCGCGAACGGAAGGCCCTCAATGCCGCGGCCCTCGCCGCGCGCGGCATCCCGGTGCATGAGCTCGATCTCGCGGCCGATGCGCTGGGCAACACGATGGACGGCGTCGAGGCCGTCTACCACTGCGCTGCGCAGCCGGGCATCAGCGCGGACGTGACGCTGGAAGCCTACGTGCGGAACAACCTGACCGCGACGCACCGCCTGCTGGAAGCCGCGATGGCGGGCGCGCCGCTGCGGCTCTTCATCAACGTCGCCACCTCGTCGGTCTACGGGCGGCACGCCACCGACTCGGAGGAAACCCCGCCCAAGCCGACCAGCTACTACGGCGTGACCAAGCTGGCCGCCGAACAGCTCGTGCTGGCGTACCAGCGCGAGCGGGGCCTGCCGGCCTGCAGTCTGCGGCTCTTCTCGGTTTTCGGGCCGCGCGAACGCCCGGAGAAGCTCTTCCCCAGGCTCATCACCGCGATGCTCCGGGACGAGCCCTTTCCGCTCTACGAGGGGAGCGAACAGCATTCGCGGAGCTTCACCTACGTCGACGACATCGTGGACGGCTTCGTCGCCGCGCTCGACCGGCCCGAGGCGTCCGCCGGCGAGATCTTCAACATCGGCACCGACGAGGAGACGACCACCGGCCGCGGCATCCAGATGGTCGAGGAGATCCTCGGCCGGCGCGCCCGCATCGAGCGGAAGCCGCCCCGCCCGGGCGATCAGCTCCGCACGCACGCGAACATCGACAAGGCGCGCCGGGTGCTCGGCTATGCGCCGAAGACCCGTGCCGAAGACGGGCTGCGCAGGACCGTGGCGTGGTTCCGTGACGTTCTCCTCCCGGCGCTCGGCTGACCGCGAGGACATGGAAGAAGGAGTGCGCCGTGGACTGGAACGCACTCGACGAGGTGGAAGCCTGGGAGTTGGTCCTCCGCTCTGCCCTGCAGAGCCGGGTGGGGGGCATCACCATCGCGCGGGACAACCGGGGCGCGTCCATCTTCTTCACCGAGGGCGAGCGCCTTGAGACGTTCGACCACCTTCCGGCGCCGGCCATTGACCGGATGGCCCGCTACCTGAAGCGCATGGCGGCCATCGACCCCTACAAGTGTGCGCCGCAGGAGGGGCTGAGCGTGGTCGAACTCGACGAAGCGCAGTACACGCTGACCGTGCGCACCGTCAAGGGCTCGGTCGGCGAGGACCTGGAGATTCGCGTCGGCACCCTCTGAACCGGTGTGCGGCAATGAGGACGGAAGCGAGGAGGTGGACCATGGCGCGGGTATGGATTCTGTATTACAGCCGAACGGGCAACACCGAAGCGATGGCCCGTGCCGTCGAAGAGGGGGTGCGGAAGGCCGGCGGTACGCCCGTCTGCAAGCCGGTGACCGACGCCCACGCATCCGAATTGCTCGAGGCCGACGCGCTCATCCTCGGAACACCGACCTATTACGGCCTCCCGGCCGGTCCGCTCAAGACGTTCCTCGACGAGACCTCGGCCGTCCACGGCAAGCTGGAGGGGAAGGTGGGGGGCGCCTTCTCGACCTCGGTCCACCGCGGCGGGGGGAACGAGACCGCGATCCTGGCCCTTCTGCAGGCGATGCTGGTGCACGGGATGGTGGTGCCCGGCGCCGCCCGCGGCGACCACTACGGCCCGGTCGCGCTCGGCGAACCCGATGCCGCAGCGCTGACCCAGTGCCGCGAACTCGGAGAACGCATCACTCGACTCGCGGAGCGTCTCGCCGGTTGAGCGGTGGCGCGCCGGATGTGCATCCCGGGCGCGGAGGAGGGCTCAGTTTTCGTCGACGGGGGCGGGGGGTGGCGTGACGGTGTCGGCGGTCCTGGCCGCGACGCGTTCCATGACGAGGACGAGGACGAACCCGGCGACGAGCACGCCCAACGCGGCGGCGACGGAGGCGTCGAACTGCTCGGGCAGCACGTTCGTCGTCCACTCGAACGTCTTCGAGCTGATCCTGCGCGTTTCCAGGACATCCTTCCACGGCCAGATCTTTCGCAGCGCCCCGATCATGAGGCCCATCAGGACCGCCATGGTCTGGCTGTAGAATCGCTTCAGGCACCACTCCAGCAACCGCGCAAAGGAGAGGATCCCGGCCACGGCGCCGACCAGGAAGACGCCGAGGCGCAGTGCGTGCTCCCGCGTGAAGGGGTGCTCCACCGCGGCGAGGACGAACTCGTACTTGCCGAGGATGACCAGGAGAAAGCTGCCGCTCAGGCCCGGCAGGATCATCGCGCACATCGCCACGGCGCCGCAGAAGAGCACGAACCACCACGCCTCCGGCGTCTCGACCGGAATGAGCCCCACCACCCAGTAGGCCAGCGCCGTGCCCGCGGCCACCAGCAGGCCCGTCGCCGGCGTCCAGCGCGCCACCTCCTTGCCCACGACCCAGACCGAAGCGAGGATGAGGCCGAAAAAGAACGACCAGGTGAGCACCGCGTGCTCCGCCAACAGAAACTTCATGAGTCCCGCAATGCCCACCGTGGAGCCCAGAATGCCGATCCCCAAAGGGATCAGAAAGCGTGCCGGAATGCGGCGCAAGGCGCTCCGGAGCCGTCGGCCGAACATGTCGCGCAGAAGGGCGGCGTCGAACGCGCCGATGGCGGAGAGGAGTTCACGGTAGATGCCGGTAATGAGGGCGATGGTCCCGCCGGAGACGCCGGGGATGATGTTGGCCGTCCCCATGGCGACGCCCTTGAGGGCGAGCACGACTGCGGCGCCCCACGTGCGGGGCCCGGGACTCGCGTTCCAGGCCGCCCGCCAGGTGTCGGCTGGGGCCGCCTCGGTTCGTGGGGTATCGTCCCCGCTCATGGCGCATCGTCTCCAAGCGCTGCGCTCAGGCGCACGGCGCGTCCGGGGAGGACATCGGCCATCTCCAGGCGCCGCTGTACATTCGCGCCGCGGGAGAGGATCAGATAGCGACCGCTGTCGCTGAACCAGGCGTCCTGCTGCCAGTCGATGCGCGTTCCCTCTTCGATGCTGTCCGGCCGGATGCAGTCGAGGAGGCTGAGCCCCCCCGCTTCGTCGGTCCGCTCCAGGAGCAGCACGTCTTCCTCCGGAGACCAGCAACGGATGCGGGCGTCATCCATGCGACCCAGCCTCGCCCCGTCGGTGGCGTACACCACGACGGCGGCCGGCGTGATGGCGACGGCGCGCAGGCCGGACGGGCTCTGCGTCCCTACCACTGTTTTGTCCGCGACCTCCTCTCGGGGCAGGAAATCGTTCAGGATCGAGGGTACGCTCACCAGGATATCGAGCAACAGGATGCCCGCCAGTGACAGTACGATGCCCAGGCAGAAACTCTCGGTACGCGGTTGCATGGTCGTCTCCTTCCGTGCGGGGCCCCATCTCCCCGCCCGGTAGGCATATCGACATTTCTCCCGCCGTGCTTGAGGGTTGCGTACTCGATTTTGGTTGATCAGACAAAAGATTCGGGCCAAATGGGCCGCGCCCCCCTGCAGGAGCAGCGGGGCGCGGAGAGAGCGTTCTGACGGCCTGCAGGCTGTTCAGGTGAGCGGCTCGTTTTTCTTGAACGTGTCGACGATCTCGCGGATCTCGTCCTCGATCCGGTCGCCGCGGAGCTGCGCGGTGCCGGCGCCGGCGTGTCCACCGCCGCCGTACTTGGACAGGAGCCCCCCGCAGGAGACATTGCAGGTGCGATTGAAAATGCTCTTGCCGGCGGCGACCACGGTCGAGCCCTGGTAGCCGTCGAAGATGCGCACCTCGACGTTGGCCTCGGGGAACATGGTGAAGACGAGGAAGCGGTTGCCGACCGGCAGGTCGCTCTTGCCGCGGAGGTCGGTAATGATGACATTGCCGTCCTGGGTGGCGTTGGCTTCGAGCACCTTCTTGAACTCTTCCTGCTCGTTGAGGACGCGTTCGCAGCGGCGCTTCACCTCGGGGTGTTGCAGGACGCGGTCGATGGGCAGTTCCTTGACGTATTCCACCAGCCAGCGGAAGTACTTGCGGAACTCCGGCCCCAGTCCGGAGCGCGGATCCAGCGTCAGGCCGAGCAGGATCCAGCGTTGCGGGTTGGTCACGTCGTCTTCGGTCAGTTGCGCCGCGTCCAGGCGGTCGACCGACTCGAGCATCTCGGTCAGGTCCTGTTCGGCCTGGAACTTGTCGGCGCCGTAGTGGTTGTAGATGACCCGCGCCGCACTGGGCGCCATCTCGAAGCTCCCCTTGAAGGAACCGAGATCCTCGACCTTGGCCTCTTCGGTCACGTGGTGGTCGAACCACATGCCGCAGCCGGGGATGTAGGGCATGTTGACGACGATATCGTTCTCCGTCGCTTCGACCTTGCCGTCCTGCGCGTCCTTGGGGTGGGCGAAACGGATTTCGCGAATGCTCTCCACCATGGTCAGGAGCACGGAGCTGATCAGGCCATCGAAGTCGCCCCGGGTCAGGATCCTCATTGGTTGGCTCCTCTTGCGGATCGGTTGCGGCGTGGCACGGCCGCAGACGGAAAGCGGAACATACCCGCAATGATCATAGTGACGTACCCGAAAGGGGTCAAGAGGCCGCGGCGCTTTTTGCGCTGTATTTCCCCCTGGCAATCCGTACCCTTGTGCCTCCGGAAGGACGCGGGCGTTGGGTGTTGACGCCTCCCGGGTCTCTGTTCGCCGGGCTGTGGGCGCCGTTGCCGGGATGGGGGTACTTCGTGCAGACGCAGGACCGTTCGACACGCCTCTGGATCTACCTCTTCCCCGCCATCATGGACATGGTGGTAGCGACCATCATTTTCGTCAACCCGTTGCGGGCGGCGAAGATGGGGTACGACTACAGCGTTCTCGGTGGGCTGGGCGCGGTCTGGGGGGCGGTGGCCATCGTGGCCAACCAGGCGGTGGGGCGCATCGTTCGGCCCGACAATGCCGCCCGCGTGATGCTGGTCGGTTGCGGTTGCATGATCGCGGTCTGCCTCCTCTTTCTGATGACCTCCGACATTGTTGCGATGTACGTGCTCGTCAGCCTCACCGGCATGGCGACGGCGTGCTTTTTCGCGCCGTTCCAGGTCTTCATGAAGGCGGTCGGGACGGGGCAGCGGTGGACGGTGGCCAATTCGGCCTCGCTCTACACCTTCGCCTGGAGCATGGGGTTCGCCGCCGGTCCGCTCATCGCCGGGGGGCTGATGGAACTCGACGACCCCTTCGGGGGCGTCGAAGCCGGCGGCGGGTGGCGGTACTGCTATCTCTTCAGCGCCGCGTGCGTGGCGCTCACGGCCATCGGCATCCTTCGGGTGCGCGATCGCGTCGGCGCCGGCGCCGAAGCGGACGATCCCCCTCCGACCGTTTCGACGGAGGGCGCGGATGCGGCCCGGCCGGGTGCGGAGGGTGCGGGCACGGACGGGGCGGGGGAGGTGGCGTCGCCCCCGGGCACGCCGGCGGCCCCGTTGGCTCCCCGCGCGCCGGACCTGGCCTGGCTCGGGTGGGTCTGCAGCGGCTTCGGGATCCTGGTCGCGAGCGCGATCCAGGCGGTCTTTCCCGGCCGTGGTGAGGCGCTGGGCCTGGCCGAGAGCGCCCAGGGGCAGGTGCTCTTCGTGCTGCGGTTTGCGCAGGGGATGGGTGCGCTGGCGCTCTTCCGCAGCCGGACCTGGATGTACCGGCCCGGGCCCGTGCTCGCGTTCGCCGTGGTCGGCGTGGTCGGGACGCTCCTTTTCGGCCTGGCGGAGAGCCGGGCGGGCTTCCTGATCGGCGCGGCCTGCTACGGGACCTATGCGGGGGCGGTCTTTTTCTATTTCGTCTTTCACGCACTGGTCCATCCCAGCCGCTCGGCGCGGTACGTCGCGACCAACGAATCCGTGGTCGGTTTCGTCTCGGTGGCGGGGCCGTTCCTGGCCGGGATGCTGGCGGACTGGCGCGGTTTCGGATTTCCGTTCTTGATCTCCGCCGTCATCCTGGCGATGGTGGTGCTCTTCCAGGCGGGCGTGCATCGTCGGCACCCGTTCCCGGTGAGCCCGGGACGGACGGGCGACGCGGCGGGGTGCGGGCCGGATGCGGGTACGGGTGCGTAAGCGGGAGCGACTTCAGCAACGGAGGAGAGGACGATGGCGCGCGAAGGCATGGACAACCTGCAGAAGCTGCTGGCCAAGAAGATCGGTCGGCGCACGGACGAGCTTCGGGAGCTCGCCTGGACCGAGCGGCAGCCGGTGGAAGATTGCGCCGTCGCCGAGACGATGGACCACCTTTCGCTGGCCGACGCGAAACGCCTGAAGTACCGCAAGGTGCGCGGCCCCCACCGCTGGGGCAAGCCGTGGAGCACGCTCTGGCTCCGCCTGCGCATCCATGTCCCCAAGGCCTTCGCCGGCGAGCCGGTGGCGCTCCTCTGCACGACGGGGGGCGAGTGCATCCTCTTCCGCGACGGAAAGCCGGTGCAGGGACTCGATCACAACCGGCGCGACCTGCTTCTCACCCCGCGGGCGAAGGGCGGCGAGCGGATCGAGCTCTACATCGAGGCCGGCGCGAGCGACGCCTTCGGCCGCTTCGAGCAGCGCACGCTGGAGCACCCCGAGATCGCGGTCTACCACGACGACGTCTGGGCCGCCTACCACGATCTCGCCTGCCTCAACGACCAGATCCCCCTCGCGAAGACCGACTGGTGGGGCGCCGCCCTGCCGATCCTGCAAAAGGACAGCACGCGCCGCGCCAGGCTGATCCACGAGCTCGCCCGCGCCGTCGACGCCTTCGACTACCTCGACGACGGCCGGGAGGGCCTCCGCCGGTCGGCGCGGCGGCTCCGGAAGGCGCTCAAGCCGCTCTACGACTGCAAGGCCAACGCCTCGGCCCAGACCCTCGCCTGCATGGGCCACGCCCACATCGACGTCGCCTGGCTCTGGCCGCTGGCGGAGACCATCCGCAAGTGCGGCCGGACCTTCAGCAACGTCCTCGCGCTCATGGACCGGTACCCGGACTTCCTCTTCTGCCAGAGCCAGCCGCACCTGTACGAGTTCGCCCGCGACCGCTATCCCGACCTCTACAAGCGCATCAAGCAGAAAGCGAAGAAGGGGCAGTGGATCCCCACCGGCGCGGCGTGGGTGGAGATGGACTGCAACGTCACCAGCGGCGAGAGCCTGGTGCGGCAGCTCCTCTTCGGCAGCCGGTTCTTCAAGGACGAGTTCAACCACGACGCCTGCTGCCTCTGGCTGCCGGACGTCTTCGGCTACTCGGCGGCGCTCCCGCAGATCCTTCAGCGCAGCGGCGTGCCGTACTTCCTCACGCAGAAGATCAGCTGGTCGCAGTTCACCACCTTCCCCTACCACAGCTTCTGGTGGGAGGGCATCGACGGGACGAAGGTGCTGACGCACTTCCCGCCGGTCGCCACCTACAACGCGTGCCTCACGCCCGACGAGCTCCTGCGCGCCGCGCGCGACTACCGCGAAAAGGACCGCTGCGACATCCAGGCCGTGCCCTTCGGCTTCGGCGACGGCGGGGGCGGGCCCACGGCCGGGCAGATCGAGCGCATGCACCGCTACGCCGACCTGGAGGAGCTGCCGAAGACCACGCCGATGGCCCCGCGCGAGTTCTTCCAGCGCCTCGAGGCGCAGAGCGACGACCTGCCGCGCTGGGTGGGCGAGCTCTACCTGGAGCTCCACCGCGGCACGCTGACCACGCAAGCCTGGAACAAGCGGTACAACCGCCTCTGCGAGCTCGGCCTGCGCGAGGCCGAGTGGCTGGCCGCGTTCAACCGGCCCGACGGCGCGGCCCTCCCGCGCAAGGCGATCCATGAGGCGTGGAAGACGGTGCTGCTCAACCAGTTTCACGACATCATCCCCGGCAGCTCCATCGACCTCGTCTACCGGGATTCCGACCGCCAGTACCAGGAAACCCTCGCCACCGTCGGCGAGCTCCGCGACGCCGCCGCCGCGCGCTACGCGAAGCAGGTCGACACCCGCGGCGAGGGCACGCCCGTCCTGGTCCTCAACAGCCTCGCCCGCGAGCGCACCGACATCGCCGCCGTCGCGATCAATCGCCGCCTCGCGCGCAAGGCCCTCGTCGCGGTCGGCCCCGACGGGACCGAGACGCCCGTGCAGGTGGGCGCCGACGGGCTGGCCCGCTTCCGCGCCACCGTTCCGTCGATGGGGCACGCGGTCGTCCATCTCCGGCCGGGCACGGTCGATGCGCCGTCGGTCCGCGCCGACGCGAAGGGCCTGGAGAACGAGCGCCTGCGCGTGCGCCTAGACGCGCAGGGCCGGGTCCGCAGCGTCTACGACAAGGTCAACCGCCGCGAGGCCCTCGCCGCCGGCGCCATCGGCAACCAGCTTCAGCGCGTCGAGGACAAGCCGGCCCAGTTCGACGCCTGGGACATCGACCTCTATTACGACGACAAGCCGCTCGCCTTCGACGGCGAGCTCGTCTCGCTCGAGGTGCTCGAGGCCGGCCCCGTGCGCGGGGTGGTGCGCGTGGTCCGGCGCATCAGCCGCTCGACGGTGACGCAGGACATCGTGCTCGCCGCCGGCGCGGGCCGGGTGGACTTCGTCAACGAGATGGCGTGGGGCGACGAGAAGGAGGTGCTCCTCAAGGTCGCCTTCCCCGTCGACGTCCGCAACGACACCGCGCGCTACGAGATCCAGTTCGGCAACGTCGAGCGTCCGACGCACTGGAACATGCCGCAGGACTTCGGCCGGTTCGAGGTGGCGGCGCAGAAGTGGGCCGATCTCTCCGAGGCGGACTACGGCGTGGCGCTCCTCAACGACTGCAAGTACGGGCACGACACCCGCGACAACGTGATGCGCATCTCGCTGCTGCGGGCGCCCAAGGCGCCCGACCCGACCGCCGACGTCGGGAAGACGCATCGCTTCACCTACAGTCTCTATCCCCACGCGGGCGACTACACCCACGGCGTCGTGGACGAGGGCTATGCGCTCAACGTTCCGCTCACCGCGGTCACGGCGAAGGCCGGCGCCGGCGCGCTGCCGCCGGTGCAGGAGCGGCTGGCCGTCTCCGGCGACAACGTGGTGGTCGAGACCGTCAAGCCTGCCGAGGACGACGACGACGCGCTCATCGTCCGCCTCTACGAGGCCCACGGCTGCCGCGGGCGGCGCACCGTCCGGTTCGATCTGCCCGTGAAGAAGGTGATCGAGACCGACCTCATGGAGCGGGAAGAGAAGACGCTCTCGCTGCGGGACGGGCGGGTGCGGCTCACCTTCGGCCCGTTCCAGATCCGTACGCTCAAGCTCATGCTGAAGGGACGCAAGCGATGAAGATCGTGGTGCTGGACGGATTCACGCTCAACCCCGGCGACCTGAGCTGGGACGCGCTCGCGGCGCTCGGCGAGGTGGAGATCCACGAGCGCACGGGGCCGGACGAGTTGCGGGAGCGCGCCGCCGGGGCGGAGATTCTCCTGACGAACAAGACGCCCCTCGACGCCGCGGCGTTTGCCGCGTTGCCGGACCTGCGCTTCGTCGGCGTGCTCGCCACCGGCGTCAACGTGGTCGACCTCGACGCCGCCGCCCGGCACGACGTCCTCGTGACGAACGTGCCCGCCTACAGCACCGCGTCGGTGGCGCAGATGACCTTTGCGCTTCTCCTGGAGCTCTGCCACCGGGTTCAGCGGCACAGCGACGCGGTGAAGAGCGGGGTCTGGAGCGCGTGCGAGGACTTCTGCTTCTGGCGCCATCCGCTGGTCGAGCTCGAAGGCCGGACGATGGGGCTGGTCGGCTTCGGCCGCATCGGGCGGCGCGTGGGCCGCATCGCCGACAGCTTCGGGATGCGCGTCATCGCCGCCAGCCGCTCACGGAACGATCCGCCGCCCTGGGACGGGTTTGCGTTCCGGGCGCTCGATGATCTCGTGGCCGAGGCGGACATCGTCTCGCTTCACTGTCCACTGACGCCGGAGACCGAGGGCCTCATCGACGGCGCGCGCATCGCGCGGATGCGGGAGGAGGCGTTCTTCCTAAATACCGCGCGGGGCGGCCTGGTGGTGGACGAGGCCCTGGCCGCCGCGCTCAACGAGGGTCGCCTCGCCGGCGCGGGCCTGGACGTGCTCTCCCTGCGGGAGCCGCCCGAGGCCGACAACCCGCTTCTCTCGGCGAAGAACTGCATCGTCACCCCGCACATCGCCTGGGCGACCCGCTCGGCGCGCGAGCGGCCCCTGGAGACGACCGTCGG
>CAZKKD010000107.1:0-10810 GCA_964553265.1 uncultured Planctomycetales bacterium
CCCCAGTAGACCGGCGGGTGGTTCGAGAGCGCGGTGGACCGGCCGTCTTCCGGGAGGGGGAACGCCAGCGGCAGCGCGCCGTCGCCGGCGTTGTACTCGCCGCCCTCCTCCATCCGGACCGTGTCGGCGTAGAGCTCGGTGCAGACGACGGACGTGCTGTCGCCGCGCGTTTCGATCCGCTCCTCGATGCAGCGGAGCGTGAGGGAGAGCGACCGGAACCGGCCGAAGCCGCGGGCGTTCACAAACTCCACCTCCAGCGCTTCGCCCAGGAAGAACGGAAACCGCTTCCACCGGAGCTCGCTCTGCCCGTACTTCAATGCGCGCAGGAGATAGTACACCCCGCTCGCGAAGATGGCGAGGACGACCAGCGCCATGACCCCCGCCGCGATGGCGAAGACGGTGTCCCCCTTCGCCCACCCCACCCATGCGAACGGCGCCGTAAAGACCGCCATCGCCGCCGCGCCGACAAACGGGGCGAACGCCTTGCGGACCGGTGCGTCGCGGATGCCCTCGGGGTCCCAGGCGTTGTCGCCGCGCCAGGGCTCGTCCGGATAGAGCGCAGCCTCCGCCGCCCGGCCGCGGGTGCGCAGCCAGTTCCGGAGCGAGACAATCCACATCCACAGCCCCGCGCCGGCAAAAATGCCGCCCGCCACGGCCACCACCCACTTCGGCGCGTGGAAGCTCTCCTCGTCGGACGGGATCACCCCGAGGCTGAGCAGGATCACCCCCACCCCCACCCCGAGGAACGGCAGCCCGAACAGCATCCCGCAGCCCGGCTTCAGCGGCATGCTGGCCCGCGGACGGCGGCCGTTCATCCGGACCGGCTCGGCATGCAGCCCCATCGCATCCCCTTGCGTTGTCAGAGCAGGGCCCGGTGGGTCACACCGTCGACGTTTCCACCGTCTCGATGCGGCGGAGCCCGTTGCGCGACAGTACGATGCGGTAGCGGTAGAGCGTCGCCGCTTCCTCGCCCTTGCGCTGGAGCCCCAGGACCAGCGCGACGTGGTAGACGCGCTCGGCCTTGACCGGTTCCAGCCCGTCCCCGTCGAGCGCATACAGCGTCCGGCGCGGACGGTCCATCGCCCGCAGCCACGGGCCCATGTCGAGGCGGAGGATCTCCACGAGCCCCCCCAGGCGCTGGTGGCTCTGCAGGAGCGCCCGGCTGTCGAAGCGGATCTCCTTGCTGTAGTGGATCACGTCCTCCCGGCGCATGAGCTCGCGGAACGCATCCCGCCGCAGGCCGCGGATGCGGCGGACCGCCTCGGGCAGGCGGTCGAGCGCGGTGTGGTGCACCCGTTCGCCGGTCCGGCCGCAGACCCGGCCGGACTTCGGATCCCGGATGCGCGACACCCGGTCGGCAATCCACCGCGGCACGGCCCGGAGAAAGAATGCGCGCAGCACGTCCTTGATGCGGTCCTTGAAGATGTAGCCGATGAGGACGATGAGCGCGCCGTACACCCCGCCGGCGCCCAGCACGTCGCTCGCGAGGACCGAGAGGATGAGGACAAACCCCATCGCCACCGCCGCCGCCACCCCGAAGAGAAACTGCACGGCGCTGCGGACCACGCGGCTCTCCTTCACCGTCATGTAGAGCGCGCTCTCGGCCCACTTTTTCAGCGCGTGCTCACGGTAGAGAAAGAACTCGTTGCGGCGCGGATCGTCCGGGTCGACGAAGGCGGCGTAGTCGCGCTGCCGCCGGTGCTCCATCTGCGCGCGGATCGCGTCGGTGCAGCGGGCGGAGAGGTCCCGGCAGGCGTCGTGCCGCTGGAGGTGACGGTAGAGCTGGACGGCCGTCTTCTCCGCGCGGAGGCTGAGCGCCTCGTCCGTCCACCGCCACGCATCGCGCACCGCCTCCGGCACCCCGGGGGCGAGGACGAGAGGCTCCAGGTCGGCAAAGGCGGCCTGCAGACGGTCGAACTGGTCCAGTGCGCGCGTTGCGTGCGTGCGGCAGGCGGGGGGGTCGTCGAGGTTCCGCACCGCGTCGCGGTGGGCTTTCCCCTGGGCGCCGGCGACATTGACGAGGGTCTTGAACTCGTAGAGCACCACCCGCTCGTCCAGCGTCCCCCCCGCCCCGTGCGCCTCGAGCGCGGACCGGATGCGGCCGAGGGGGCTCAGCGGATTGGCGGAGTCGAGGACGTGGTCGATGCCGATCTCCGGCATGCCCTGGCGGGTGTAGCTGTGCAGATCGCGGAAGAAGTCGTCGGGCCCGTAGCGGTCGGCGCTCATGCCGAGCTGGTAGGGTGCGAAGAAGTAGGCCTGCAGGTCGTAGTGCTGCCGGCCGGGGCGGTCGGTATCGAGCGGATAGTGCATGGAGATCTCGAGGATCTCCGGCCCGTGGCGTCCGACCTTGCAGCGATAGGCGTCCATGGCGGCTCCGGGCTGGTGCGCGCGGCGGTCCCGCCGTGCGGCAAGGGTCGCGCAGCCGGCTCAGCGCGCCGAAGCGGTTCCGGCGTAGCGCTTCTGCAGGCGGAGGCGGTTGCCGGGCGGGTCGTAGGCCACCTCGTCGCAGGCGCGGACCAGGATGCCGAGCCCCAGTCCGCCGCGGCGGCCCGCTTCGGCCCGGGCGCGGGCGGCGGCGACGGCGTCGAAAGCGGCGGCGTGCCGGAGCGCGGCCTCGTAGTCGAAGCCCGGCCCCTCGTCGGCCACCTCCACGCGGATGCCCTCGTCGTCGCTCGTGCAGCGGAAGCGCACGCGCTTGCCGGCGTCGCCGTTGTTGCCGTGGTGGCAGGCGTTGTCGAGCGCCTCCCGCACCGCGTGGGCGAAGATGACCGCGTCGTCCTCCGGCATCGGCTTGCGCGCCAGGTAGGCGACGAAGGCCTCGTGCGCTTCGTGGATGGCGTCCTGTTCGGACGGAACCTCGAGTGTCAGCATGCTGCGTCTCCGCTGGCGGCCGGGGTCCGCGACGGCGGCGTGCCCCCTCCCGGCCGTGCCCGCGACCAGTCTACGCAATGCCCCCCGCCGAGGCAAGCCGGAAGCGGGGCGTGCGGAAGATGTAGCGTGCATGCAGAGCGGATGCTGTTGCAGTCCGTTTGCGTGGGGCGAAACGGGGCGGGACCTGTTCGGAAGGGATGTGCCGATCGAATCCGCTCTTAGAAGGAACGCACCTGACGAAACAGCGCTTTGCTTTTGCGTGCCCAGCCTGACTCGTCGGACTTCGCTTTCAGGAAGTCCACGTACGAGGAGAATTCATCTTTTCGGACTTCGTATTCCGCGCGGAGATGGCGTTGCGCATCCCGCTTCATCTTCACGCAATCAAAGGTCTTCGTCATCGGCGATCTCCAGTGGACTGGGGACGTCAAGAGGCTTGTATCCCTGCATGAGGTTGATCGCGTTGAAGAGACGAATGCGACGGTAATTCACAATATGGCGAAAATTCCAGCTCAGGATCAGGTCGGCTCCGGCAACCGTCGCCACCGCCACATGCAACGCGTCTTCAAAGGAAGATTTGCCAAGCGCACCCCCGTCAATGTAGGCCTGCGCGAGGGTCTCGGCTTCCCGGTCAAGAGGTACAAACGATCTGTTGTCTTCATCAATCGAGTCAAGTGTATTGCGGACCATGTCCGGCGCCGGAATCAGTTCATCATAGGTCAATTCGGATACCAGCACCAGGTAATCGCCCCGAGCCACCGCTTGGAAAAATCGAAGCGAGGGTGTCCGGTATTCTTCGTCCTGGGTCCCCCCAAAAACCGAGGTGTCCACGTAAACCCGAATGCGATGCATGGTCGCTACCCTCCCGCCTGCAATGTATCGCCTGGATGCGCAACATGCAAGAGAACTCGCGCGGCGAATGCGAAAGATGCGATGATGTTCCGAACCGCCTCCTCCCCTTGACGCGCAGCCGCGGTCGCCCATGCTATGCGGAAGCGCTGCGCGGGCGCGGACTCGCACCGCCGCGCGGGCCGCATCCACTCGACACGGAAAGGATCCCCATGCCGGAGCAGATTCCCCTCGAAGCCGCCTGCCGTACGCTTGCCGCCGGGCAGGAGGTTTCCATCGCGCTCGCCGACGGCGGGCACTGGTTCGGCCACGGCTTTGCGCACGACCAGCCCTGGCCCCTCGACGCCGGAACGGTGGTGAACGACGCCTTCGCCGTCAACAACATCCAGTGCCCGATCTGGATGTGCTCGGCGGGCTACGTGGTCCTGGCCGAGACGCTGGCCCCGCTTGCGGTCAGCCTCAATCGCGACGGCGACGGGTGCCTCCGGATCACCCCGTCGGAGCCGACGACGCTCCGGGTCTTCGCGGGGGGGACGCTGGCGGAGGCGCGGGCGGCGCTCCTCGCGCACCTCGGCGCGGGCCGGCCCACCCCGCCGCGCGTCCTCCTCGGCGACAGCATCTTCTGCACCTGGACGCAGTACCCGCGCTGCATCACGCAGGAGCGCATCCTGCAGATGGCGCGCACCATCCGGGCCGAAGGCTATCCGTGCTCGACGATCACCATCGACGATCGCTGGGAGCGTTGCTTCGGCGAGCTCGCCTTCGGGGACGACTTCCCCGATCCGCCGGCCATGGTGCGCGAGCTCCACGAGCTCGGCTTCCGCGTGCTCCTCTGGGTCACCCCGTTCGTCAACCGGGAGGCCGCCACCTTCGCCGACCTGGAAGGCAGCGGCGCGCTGGTCCGCCACCGGACCGAGCCCGGCGCGGCGCTGTTGCGCTGGTGGGGCGGGACGGCGGGACTCGTCGACCTTACCGGTGAAGCGGGACGCGACTGGTACCGCGGGCGGCTCCTCCACCTGCAGCGCGAGATCGGCATCGACGGGTTCAAGATCGACGGCGGCGACGCGAAGTACCAGCCCGCCGCGGAGATTGCCGCGTTCTGCGATCCCCCCGGCGCATCCGGCTACATCGACCGCCTGCTTGCGCTCTTCGAGGAGATCGCCCCCGGCGTCTGCGAGTCGCGCACCGCGTGGCTCTCGCAGGGGCGCAACATCCTCTGGCGGCTCGGCGGCAAGGACAGCCACTGGGGCGAGGACAACGGTCTGCGCGCGCTCCTGCACCTCTCGCTCCACCTTGCGCTCTGCGGGTATGACATGCTCATGCCCGACATGGTGCCCGGCCGCGTGCAGACCCTCCAGAGCGATCTGCCCCTGCCGACCGACGAGCTCGTCATCCGCTGGACCGAGGTCTCGGCCTTCCTGCCGCTGTTGCAGTTCAGCTACTACCCCTGGAACTACGCCCGCCCCGCCGCGGACGCCGTGCTCGGCTACGCCCGGCTCCACAAGGCGCTCGAGCCCTACCTCGCCGACTGCGCCGCCGATGCGGACGCGCCCCTCTTCCGGCCGTTCTGGTTCGACCACCCGGAGCGGACCGATCTGGTTCCGGTGGCCGACCAGTTCCTCCTCGGCCCCGACCTCATGGCCTGCCCGGTCCTGGCCCCCGGCGTGGATGCGCGGGACGTGGTTGTGCCGGAGGACGGCTGGGTCGACGCCTGGACGGGCGAGGCGGTGGCGGCCGGCATGCACGCGGCCTGGCCGGCGCCCTGCCCCGGCAGCCCCGTCTTCGTCCGGCAGGCGAACGGCCCCCTGGTCGATGCGGTGTGCGGGGCGCTGTCCGGCATCCAGCGGGGATCCGTTCCGGCCGGCGTCACCACCGCGACCTACGAGGCCGGCCTCGACCGCGACCTCAGCGTCACCGGCTGATCGGGCCGGCGCGGCGGATGCGGTTGCAGAGAGAAGCCGGGCGGGCAAAGCGCAAAACGGGTTCGCGGAACGCCCTTCCCGGACCACCGGTGGGTTTCCCTCTCCCGCTGGGAGAGGGTCAGGGTGAGGGGGTGTTCCCTGGCGGGTCGCCCGCAGCCGATCCCCTCCCGGCGGGAGCGGGAGGCACGGAGACGCTCTTGAAGAGAGGAACGGCGCCGGGAGCGCGATGCGCTACCGGTCGGGCATCCGCATCGCGCGGTGGCGGTGGCCGAAGTTCATGAGCGCCCGGAACGGAATGCCCCGCGGCCGGCGGAAGACGCGGCGGAGAATGTTCGGGTAGCTGTAGAAGCGCTTGTAGAGGCGGAAGTACCCGCGCTCCAGCTCCTCCGGCGACATCTGCTTCGGCTGGATGACGCACTCCCCGGCGTGGTAGCGCGCCCAGTCGCGGTGGATGATGCGCCCCTCCGCTTCGAGCTGGTCGTAGAGGCGCGTGCCGGGAAAGGGCGTGAGGATGTAGAACTGCGCCGCGTCCACCCCCGCCGACATGGCGAAGTCGAAGGTGCGGTCGAAGACGCCGGGATCGTCCCCGTCCAGGCCGAAGATGAAGCTGCCGAGGATGTTGATCCCCGCGGCGTGGATCCGGTCGAACGCGGCCTTGTACTCGCTCGCCTTGCACCAGCCCTTGTTGAGGCCGGCCAGGCTCTCGTCGCTCACGCTCTCCAGGCCGATGAAGGCGTAGCGCCCGCCGCTCTTCGCGTAGAGGGAGAGGAGCTCATCGTCGTTCGCGAAGGTGATGCTCGTCTGCCCGCCCCAGATCTTTTTCAGGGGCGCCAGGCGCCGGAAGAGCTCCTTCGCGTACTTGGGGTTGCCGCAGATGTTGTCGTCGACGAAAAAGAAGTCCCGCCCCTGGAAGCCGCGGATCTCCTCGATGACATGCTCCACCGGGCGCATGCGGAACTTGCGGCCGAAGACGCCCGTCACGGCGCAGTAGTCGCAGTCGAACGGGCAGCCGCGGGTCGCCTGCAGCGTCCAGAAGCCGGTGATGTAGCGCTCCCGCTCCAGCAGCTCCCGCCGCGGCACCGGCTGGTGCTTCAGGTCGCAGTGGGTTTCGGCCCGGTAGACGCCGCGCATCTCGCCGCGCTCGAAGTCTTCGAGCACCTTCGCCCAGATATCCTCCGCCTCGCCGGCCACCACCGCGTCGGCGTGCTGCAGCGCTTCGTCCGGCAGGGCACTGGCGTGGATCCCGCCCATGACCACCGGGGTCCCCTTGGCGCGGAAGGCGTCGGCGACGGCGTACCCGTCGGGGATCTCGGCCGTGAAGGCGGTGATCCCCACCAGGTCGGCCTCGACCGCCGCGGGGTCGATCCGCTGTACGCGGTTGTCGTGGATGGTCACGTCCCACTCGTCCGGCGTCAGCGCCGCGACCGTGGTCAGGCTGAGGTGCGCCATGCCGCACTTGCCGCTTTCGGACACCTTGCCGCTGAAGGCACGGTCGTTGCGGGGCAGGACGAGGAGCAGTTTGCGTTTGATAGCGTTCTCCTTGGCGTCGGCGGGCCGACAGGTGTTCCTGTCATCATGCCGTATCGGTCCCCCGCCGGAAAGGAAAATTCCGGGCCGATTCGTCCGGACGGCCGGTTTCTGCTGCCGAATTCCGACCCCCACCCTTGCCAAACCCCCGCGTTTGCGCAACCATGCGGACACGGCGACCGTGCCGTTGCGCCCCGCCGGAAGGCGCCGGTCGCCCGTCGACCCCGAAGGAGAGGCTCCCGATGAAAGCCATCATGGTCATGTTCGATTCGCTCAACCGCCGCCTGCTGCCGCCCTACGGGTGCGACTGGGTGCAGGCGCCCAATGTTTCCCGCCTCGCCGAGCGGGCCGTCACCTTCGACCGCTCCTTCGTCGGGTCGATGCCCTGCATGCCGGCCCGGCGCGAGCTCCACACTGGCCGGATCAACTTCCTCCACCGCTCCTGGGGCCCGCTCGAGCCCTTCGACGACTCCATGCCCGCGCTCCTGAAAGAGAACGGCATCCACAGCCACCTCTGCTCCGACCACTACCACTACTGGGAAGAGGGCGGCGCCAACTACCACACCAAGTACGCGACCTGGGAGATCGCCCGCGGCCAGGAGGGCGACCCCTGGATCGCCGACCTCCGCGACAGCGTCCCCATCCCCGAGACGCTGAACCAGGGGCGCAGCGGGTCGACCTGGATGCGGCAGGACTGGGTCAACCTCCACCACTACGGCCAGGCCCCCGAGACTTGGCCCCAGGCCGCCACCTTCGCCGAGGGCGAGCGCTTCCTGGAGTTCAACCACGCGGAGGACAACTGGTTCCTCCACATCGAGACCTTCGACCCCCATGAGCCTTACCACGCGCGGCAGGAGTTCCGCGACCTCTATCCCCACGACTACGACGGCCCGCACTTCAACTGGCCCGACTACGGCCCGGTCACCGAAGAGCCCGACGCCGTCGAACACTGCCGGTTCGAAAACGCGGCCCTCGTCAGCATGTGCGATTACCACCTCGGCCGCATCCTCGACCGCATGGACCGCTACGATCTCTGGAAGGACACCCTCCCCATCGTCAACACCCACCACGGCTTCCTCCTCGGCGAGCACGACCTCTGGGCAAAGTGCTGGGCCCCGTTCTACAACGAGGTCGCCTGGACCCCCTTCTTCGTCTGGGACCCCCGCCTCGGCGTGGCGGGCGAGCGGCGGCAGAGCCTGGTGCAGACCATCGACATCGCCCCCACCGTGCTGGAGTTCTTCGGCCTCCCGATCCCCCCCGACATGGAGGGCCGGCCGCTCCGGGGGGTGATCGGGCGCGACGAGCCCGTCCGCGAGGCCGGCCTCTTCGGCATGCACGGCGGGCACGTCAACGTCACCGACGGGCGCTACGTCTACATGCGCGCCCCCGCCGAGGGCATGCCCAACGAGCCGCTCTACAACTACACGCACATGCCGGCGCACATGCGCACCCCGTTTTCGCTGGAGGAGCTGCGTGCGGTCGAGCTCGCCCCCCCGTTCCCCTTCACCAAGGGTTGCCCCACCATGCGGACGCCGGGCCGGGGCTGGGGCTGCAAGCACGCCTTCCGGACCATGCTCTTCGACATCGACGCCGACCCGCGCCAGGAGCATCCGCTCGACGACCCGGCGGTCGAGGCCCGCATGGAGCGCCTGCTCGTGCAGTGCATGCGTGCCAACCACGCGCCGCCCGAACAGTACCAGCGCCTCGGCCTCGACCCCGACGCCGCCTGACGAATCGAAAGGACCGAACCGATGGATGCCGGCGAAAACCTGCTGCGCGCGGTGCGCTTCGAGCGCCCGGAGCGCATTCCGCTCACCTTCCACATCAACCCTGCCTGCTGGCAGCACTACGACCAGGACGCCCTGCAGGACCTGATGGAGGCGCACCCGCTCCTCTTCCCCGGCTTCGAGCGGCGGGCGACCCCATTTACGCCCGATTTCAGCCCGTGGCAGCGCGCCGGGGAGCCGTACGTCGACGACTGGGGCTGCACGTGGGAGACCAGCGACAACGGCATCACCGGCGCGGTCACCCGGCACCCGCTGGCCGACTGGAGCGCCTTCGACAGCTTCACCCCGCCCGACCCGGACGCGCAGGGCGGCTGGGACAGCATCGACTGGACGGCGGTGCGTGCGCGTTGCGCCGCGGCGAAGGCGGCGGGCCAACCCGCCCGAGGCGGACTCCGGCACGGGCACACCTTCCTCACGCTCACCTACATCCGCGGCTACGAGAACCTCCTCTTCGACATGGTCGACGAGCACCCCCGCCTCCCCGAGCTCATCGGGATGGTGGAGGCGTTCAACCTCGGGCTCGTGCAACGTTTTCTCGACGCCGGCGCGGACTGGATGGGCTATCCCGAGGACCTCGGCATGCAGGTGGGGCCGATGATCTCGCCCGCGCTCTTCCACCGCTGGATCCGCCCGGTCTACGAGCGCATCATGGCGCCCGCGCGCGAGGCCGGCTGCGTCATCCACATGCACTCCGACGGCGACCTCCGCGACCTCTACGACGATCTCGTCGCGAGCGGGGTCGAGGTCTTCAACCTCCAGGACCTCGTCAACGGCATCGACTGGATCCGCGATCACCTCAAGGGGAAGGTCTGCATCGATCTCGACCTCGACCGGCAGAACGTCACGCGCTTCGGCACGCCGGACGCCATCCGCGCGCACGTGCGCCACTGCGTCGAGACGCTCGGCAGTCCCGAGGGGGGGCTCATGCTCCTCTTCGGGCTCTACCCCGGCGCCCCGCTGGAGAACGTCGCCGCCCTCATGGACGCAATGGAGACCTGCAGCACCCACCACGCCTGACCGGTCCGCCCGCCCCGGCACGCGTCCGCGCGGCCTGCAAATGGGCAGGGCCGACAAGGCAACGCGTTCGGCTCTGCAGGCCGGCCCCCCCCGGGACGGGCCCTCAGCGCTCGAAGACGAGCTCTTCCCGGTAGTTGGCCACCCGGACCGGCTCTCCCCGCACCGTGACGCGGTCGTCGTCGATGTCGATCGTGACCGTGGGGTCCGGTTCTTCGGCCGAGGCCATGCCCGCCGTCAGCCGGTACGGGATGGACAGGAACGCCGGGTGGCCCCGCGCATCCGTGTCGACGTGGAGCAGCAGTTTGCGCCGGTATTCCGTGGACACGGGGGCGAAGGTATTTTCGGCCGTGCCGGCGACCAGGTCGTTCGCGAAGAACCAGGACGGCAGGCCGCTGCGGCGGAGCTCGGCGCCCGGGTGGACGGGGTGGGTGTCGGTCCGGTCGTTCACGACAACGCGCAGGCGCATCCCGGCGGACCCGGCGCGCGCGGCGGCGCCTCCGGACGCCGGTTTTCCGTTCCTCCGCTTGTCGGTATTGTTGCGGACATAGAGGACCGACCCCCCGATGACGAGGAGGGCCAGGACGAAGACGATGGTGGACAGGTTCCCGCGCCCTTCCGGCTCGTCGGTCATCCCCGTCCCCTTCGCACTGCCCGCGGATCGCGTTTGCGGATGTACCTCCCGCGGGTGGCGCACGCCGCTCCCGATGCCGAACGAGACAACGGCTGCCCCGGATTCCTGAGTGCGCGCCAGCCGATGGCTGGTTCCCGCTTCACGTTGCCGGCGCTCTTCGCGGATCCATCCGCGTCCTGTGCAGTTGAAATCGGTCGGATGAGCTCGCC
>CAZKKD010000108.1:0-10802 GCA_964553265.1 uncultured Planctomycetales bacterium
ACCGCGCTCGACGGGGCGACCACCGACCAGGGCGCAACGGAACGGGCGAAGACCTACCTGAGCGGCGGCCTGGACGCGGGTGAAGCCATCGAGATCGACAGCCAGGCCGACGTCTACACTCATGTTGCCATCAACGGCCTCGAGCTCGGCCAGAACACCGACGCCGACGGCAAGCTGTACGTACGCATCGACGACCAGAATGGCAGCACCGCCGGTGTCCAGTCGATCAAGGTCTACAAGGACCTGGCGATGGAGGCCGACAGCCTGGTCGCGGAGTGGGACAGCGGCTCAGCCACCGGCCTCGACGCGGCGGACGACATCGTCTATCTCGACGAGGCGAACGACAGCGGCCTGCGCATCGCCCTGCAGGTCGAGGGCGCCGACATCGTCGGCGGCGACAGCACCTGGACGATGCAGCAGGGGCTGCGCCTCTACGCGGACGACTACGGCGCCGGCAACTACGTCCGTGTCCAGCAGCTCCAGGGCAAGATGTTCGACTACCACGACACCAGCCACACCGATGCCGATGCCTTCGGCTACGTCAACCTCGACGCGTCCGAGGGCGCGGTGACGGCCGAGAGCCGGGGCACCGGCGGCGTGGTGAGCGTCAACGGCCAGGAGCTCTTCACCGACGGACTTGTCGCCGAAGCGGCGACGAGCGACTTCAGCGGGCACATGGTCTTCCGCGAGGGCGAACTCGCCCAGACGACGATCGCCCAGGTCGGTTACGGTTCGGGCGGTTCGACCACGGCCATCGGCCAGATGAACCGGAGCACCAACCTGGCGGTGAACGCCGGGGCCCGCAACCGGGAAGACATGTCCAACTTCGCCAACGGCATGCAGTTCCAGCTCGGCGAAGGCTCCGGCGACCAGGAGCGGACCGTCTACTCCATCCACTCGATGGCGGTGGCGAACCTCGGCAAGCTGAAGTTCACCGACGACTTCGACGGCAGCGGCACGGAAACGAGCAAGACGCTCACGCTGTCGGATCTCCTCGGCGGCGGCTACGCGAGCCTCGCGGTCGACCCGATCAAGGCGCTCTCGATCATCGACCAGGCCATCGACGACGTCTCCGGCCTGCGGGCCCGGATCGGCGCGTTCCAGGCGAACATGCTGCAGACCAACGCCAACAGCCTGGGCGTGGCGATTGAGAACATCACCGCAACGGAGAGTGACATCCGCGACGCCAACATGGCGGCCGAGACCACGGAGTTCACCAAGAACCAGATCCTCGTGGCCACCGGCACCGCGATGCTGGCGCAGGCGAACACCAGCAGCCAGAACGTGCTGCAGCTTCTGGGCTAACCGGATCACCGGTCGCCCGCGTACGACGACGACGGCGGCCGGTGGGGGCTCAAGCCTCCCCGGCCGCCGCCGATAATAGAAGTGCAGGAACCGGCCGCCGCCCTCGGCCAGTGCGCCGAAGGGGGTACCAGCGGCCCAAGGAGCGCAACAGACAGGAGGAGATGTCATGGCCGACCAGGTTACGACGCAACTGCAGGGCCCGGCCCTGCGGAGCGCCGAGCTTGCGGCCCGCGTTGCGCGCTCCGGACAACCCGCAGCTTCCCCGGCCGTTCAGAAGTCCGGACGCGCACCGGAGAAGCCGCAGGAGGCCCAGGAAGCGCAGCGGGCGGCGAGCGCAGCCCCGCCCACGCTGGCCGGGGCCGAAGAACAGGCGCAGGAGCAGCAGGCCGCATTGCCGGAAGCGCCGGATGCGAAAGCCCTGATGGAAGCGCTCGACAGCATCAACGGCGTGATGGAGCACCTGAACAAGTCCATCCGCTTCGCCGTGGACGACACCTCGGACCAACTCTACGCCCAGATCGTCAACACCGACACCAACGAGGTGATCAAGACGGTTCCAAGCCAAGCCGTTCTGAAGATGATGGCGAGGTTCGACGAGATGCTCGGCATTCTGATCGACGAGCATATCTGAAACGCGGACATGGGTTGACTCTCTGAACGCCGCTGCGTATGGCCAAAGGCCGTTGCCGCGGCGTTTTTTTGCGAAGACCCGGAGCGCATGCCACGCGGAACGGTGCGTCCGATAACGCCGTTCCTTTTTGTCGCCCCCTCCTGCAGTCTCCTTGCCTTCCCCCTCGCTGGGGCCTTCCCTCTCGTCCTGTCCGGCAGGGCTGCTGCACACCGGCGATGGGGGGTGGACTTTCTCTGCTCCGAACCCCTGAATCGGGAAGCAGTTGCGATTTTTCTTTGAAAGCTGTTGGACACCTCCCCCCTCGCGTCCGATGATACATACAGGCGCCCAAGGCGCCGCCCACGATCCTCCGAACCCAAGCGAGGGCACAACCCATGGTACAGAACGGCCATACGGAGTACATGAAGACCCAGATCCTGACCGCAAGCAAGGAGCGGCTGGTGCTGATGCTCTTTGACGGCGCGCTCCGCTTCTGCGAACAGGGCAAGAAAGGCTGGGCCGAGGACGACCTGGAGCGGGCCCACACCGGCATGGTCCGGGCCCAGGACATCCTGCTTGAACTCCTCTACGCGCTCGACAAGGAACAGGGCGGGAAGATTGCCGATAACCTGGCACAGCTCTACACGTTCTGCTACCGCCACCTCGTGGAAGCGAACATGGAGAAGTCCAACGAGAAGGTGGACGAGGTCATCGGCGTCCTGCACAACCTCCGCGAGGCGTGGTCGGAAGCCATGGACAAGGCCGGCGCACCGGAAAAGGCCGATGCAGCCCCTGCCCCGCAGGCCGAAGCCTCCACCGGCGCCCCGCTCGCCCGCATCCCGCTGAAAAAGGTGCCCGCCGCGACCGCGCAGGACGGCGAACGGCCCCGCATCTCCGTTCAGGGATAGCACAGGCAGGACAGACGGTTTTCTTTCCGCGGCGAACGTCATTCCGGCGTTCGCCGCGTTCCGTTTCCCCTCCCGCTTGTACACTCGACACGGCCGGCCAGCACGCGTCGACGCGCACCGGCGCACAGGCCCCGCGACGGCTGCGGCTCAACCGCCCGAACGGTCCGCCTTGAGCCGGGGGATTTCCCGAAGGTATTCCGGCAGGCTCAGCACGTTGGCGACCGCCACCAGCACCCAGCCCCACAGCGCCCAGCGGCCGAGAGCGGCCTCGCGCGCAGCAGCGTCCCCGCCCAGCCAGCCGGTGTCCGACGCCGCCGTCGCGGTCAGCAGACCGAGGAGCACCACGCACTGGACCACCATCTTCGTCTTGCCGCTCACCTTCGCCGCCAGGACGATGCCGCGGAGCGCCGCATAGCGACGCAGGACATGCATGGCAATCTCGCGGTAGAGCACGACGAGCGGAATCCAGATCGGGATGGCGAAGCGTTCGGAAACGGCAAACGCGAACGCCGCGGTCAGGAAAAAGGTGGAGTCCGCCACCGGGTCCATGATCTTGCCGAAATCGGTGACCATCTTCTGCCGGCGCGCCACCAGCCCGTCCAGCATGTCCGTCACCAGCGTCGCCACCGTCAGGATCAGCGTCGCCCAGGCATAGCCGGCGGCTTCGGGGCCGACCGCGCGCCGCAGCAGCAGGACGAACACCGGCGCTGCCGCAAACCGCGACAGCGTGAGCAGGTTGGCCGCATTCCACATCGGTCCGCAACGCTCCCCGACAGCGGTAAGGCGCACACGCGTGCGCACCGTTGTCCGCATTATTCCCGCTCCCGGTTCGCTGTCAACTCTTTTCGGATGGGCGCGATTGACCTGCCGGCAGCGGTTTCATACACTTCTGGTGTCGGTCGCGCAGACCGTCCCGGACGGGGCGGCCGCAGTCGGCATGGCCCCCGAAACGCTTTCCGCCACGCAAGGAGATCCCATGCATCGTTCCGCTCTCTTCGGATGCGCCGCCCTCGCCGTCCTGCTCCTGGTCGCCCCGCGCGCCGCCGCGGAAGAGGTGCTGACCAACAACGACGTGGTCGAACTCATCAAGGCCGACATCGATCCCGAACTCGTGGAGCGCAAGATCCGCTCCAGCGACAACGACTTCGACGTCTCCGCCGGCGCGATGGTGAAGCTCCGGAAAGAAGGCGTTCCGGACAACATCATCGAGGTGATGCTGACCCGCGCCGAGACGCTGGCCTCGAAGCGCAAGGCCCGCCTCACCATGCAGATCCAGTACCTGACCAGCAAGCGTCCCGAGACGCGGCAGGCCGCGTTCCTGAAGCTCGTCACGATGGGCGAACGCGCCCGCAACCAGCTCCTGGAGGTCCTCGCCGGCGGGGGAGACGCGTCCCTGCGGGCCGCGGTGGCCGAGGCGCTGGGCCGGATGGAAGAGAAGCGCGCCACGCCGATCCTTGAGGTCCTTCTCGACGACCCCGCCGCCGAGGTGCGCCTGGCCGCAGCGAATGCGCTCGGGCGCCTCGCCCCCGACGCCGGCGGCGCCACCGCCCTCGCCGCCCTCCGCGACTGGGAGGACGCGGGACCGGACCGCGCGCTCGACAGCTATCTCCGTCTCGCCGGCCGCACCGACGAGCAGCTCGCCATCCCGTACGCAAAAGCCATCCTGCAGGAGCGGGCCCTGGCGAACGACCGCGTCGAGGCCGCGCGCGCACTCGGACGGCTCGAAGCGGAAAACGCCATCGACGCCCTCGAAGGTGCGCTGGAGCGCGACCGCGAACCGGCCGTCCGCGGGGCGGCGGCGTGGGCGCTCGGCCGCATCGGCGCGGCGGGCAGCGCAGGCGCGCTCATCAACACACTCAAGGCCGAACGCGCCGACCGCGTGCCGATCATCCGGGCGCTCCGCAGCTTTGACGCGGAGACCGTCACCCCCGTCTTCATCAGCATCCTCGGCGCCCCGGTGACCGAAGACGAAACCGAGGAACTGCTCGCGGCGCTGCGCCGCCTGACGCGGCAGGACTTCGGCCCGGACAAGGCACGCTGGCTGAAGTGGTGGGACGAGAACGAAGCAAAGGCCCGGCGGGCGGAAGAGCCGACCACCCCCTGACCGGACCGCCGGAGGACCACCCCCGTGCCGTACCTGCGCATCTTCGGGCCGGACAACGTTTCGCGCGAGCACGACCTGGCGGCCCAGAAGACGGTCCTCGGGCGCAGCGCCGACGCGGGCATCCAGCTGGACACCCCCTCGGTGAGCCGCCAGCACGCCACCGTCGCGCGCGTCGGGGCGGGGCACGAGATCCGCGACGCGAACTCGACGCACGGGACGCTCCTCAACGGCAAACGCATCGAACGCGCCCCGCTGCAGCACGGCGACGTGATCCAGATCGGCCGGTTCGTGATCGAGTACCGCACCGACGACGACGAACGCTCGGCCGAAGCCGCGCTCAGCCGGTCGTCGCTGCTGGGACAACTCCACGAGACGCTGCGCAAAAAGTACCGCCCCCTCCCCGCCGGCATGAAGGTAAAGTACCGTACCCTCAGCTGCCGGCCGGAAGACGTCTTCGCGCCCGGCGATACCCTGCAGGTGGGCCACGGGGGGATCCTGCTGCCCGGCTCGGGCGAGGACATGACCGGGCAGGCCCTCGAGGTCGCCCTCACCTGGCCCAACCGGCAGGGCCGGCAGTTCCTGGGCGAGGTGATGGCGATGCTCCCGCGCAACAACCCGGACGGCGGCGAGGCGAGCCGACCCGACCGCCTCTGCATCAAGCTCCACAACGTCGACGCCGGGACCTACGAGAACACGGTGCTCCTGTCCCGCCGCGGCCAGTGGGTCGAGCCCTGACCGCCCGGTGCACGCCACAAGCGGCACAGCAGCCCGGCAGGTCCTCCCGGCTGCCTGGCACACCGACGACTTGCGCGGGCCTGTCCCGCCTTCTGCCCGCACCGCAACCGGGGATTTCGGGGTGGACGACTTCGGATTTGTCGCGTAGAGTGCCTCACAGTCGACCGACAGACGGGAGGGGTTCATGCCGAACGCGCATGCAATCATCGAAGCCATGGAACGCATCGCCCCGCCCCGCCTCGCCTGCGAGGGCGATCCGGTGGGCCTGCAGGCGGGCCGCCGCGACCGGCGCGTCCGGCGGGTGCTCCTGGCGCTGGACGTCACCGAAGGCACCGTCACGGAAGCCGGCAGGCGCAAGGCGGAGATGCTGATCAGCCACCACCCCGCCTTCTACAAGGGCCTGCAGCGCCTCGACGAAGAGGAGACCAAGGGCGCCCTCGCCGCCGCCATCGCGCGGGCGAAGCTGACCGTCTACGCGGCGCACACCAATCTCGACATCGCCCCCGGCGGGGTGAACGACTGCCTCGCCGATGCGGTCGGCCTCGGCCCGGACCGCCGCCCGCTCCGCCCCACGGGTCGGGACGCCTTTCTGAAACTCACGATTTACGTGCCCGACAGCCACCTGCCCGTCGTCCGCAAGGCGATCTGCGACGCCGGCGCGGGCCGCTGGGGCGAGTACGCCGACTGCACCTTCCGGGTGGAAGGGACCGGGGCCTTTCGCTGCGGGGCCGCCACCCGCCCGCACATCGGCGCGCCGGGCCGCTACGAGGAGACGCCGGAATGGCGGCTGGAATCGCGCCTCCTGTCCAGCGACCGACCCGCCATCGAAGCCGCCCTCCTCGGCGCGCATCCCTACGAGACGCCGGCCTACGACTTCGCCGTGCTCGACGACGGCGTCCCCTGCGGCCTGGGCCGGCTCGGTACGCTCGCCGAACCGCTGCGCCTGGACGCCCTGGCCGAACGCCTGGCCGGGACGCTGAAGGCTCCCGGGGTGCAGGTCTGCGGCACCGCACGCCGGACCGTCCGCCGTGCAGCGGTCTGGAGCGGCGCCGGGGCGCCGGTGGAACAGGCCGCCCGTGCGGGAGCGGACGCGCTCGTCTGCGGCGAATGCAGTTATCACGACGCGGAGACGGCGGCGCACCACGGCCTCGGCATCGTGCGCCTGGGGCACGGGGTTTCCGAACGCCTGGCGCTCCCAACCCTGGCCAGGCGCCTGCGCCGCGCCCTGCCGAAGGTGACGTTCCTCCTCAGCCGGGACCGTGCCGCGCCGTTCCGCAACGTCGGCCCGGACTGACCGGACAGGGCGGAACGCATTTGCGGCACCGGTCCCGCATCCCCGTCCCGCGGGCAGCGGGCCGGCCAGGAAGGAGACCGCCATGCCGGGCACGTTTGCGGTACTCTTCGCCGATCCGTCGGTCAACCAGGAGCCGGACCAGGTCCCGGCCATCGCCGACGCGCTGCAATCGGCAACCGGGATGCTCCCTTACGACGCGACGCGCCATGCGCGCGACGCCATGGGCATCGTGCTGGAAGAGCTCGACTACGGCCCCGCCAGCGATGTCGCCGCCGCCCTCACCACCGCGGGCTTCCCCGCCGGGGTGGCGGACACGGGCCTCCTCCCCCTCATCGAGAAACCGGAACGCGTCCGGCAGGTCGTCGTCGGGACCGAAGGGCTGGAGGTGATGGTCGGCTACACCGGGACCGAACTCATCCCCTGGGGCGCCATCCAACTGGTGGGCGTCTGCCGTCACATCATGACCGAAACACGCTTCAAAGCCAAACAGCAACGGAAGAAAGGGGGCGGCTTCGGCGCGCTCGCGGCGGGCATGGTGGGGGGGCCGGTAGGGCTGGCCGCCTACCGGGTGCGGCAGAAGCTGAAGCACGCAGGCCGGGTGAACATGCAGAAAACGGTCACCGAAGGCGAGTGCTTCGTGGCCGACATCCATACCCTCGAGCCGGCTCGGCTGCTGCGCATTCGCAGCGACGACGGCCAGTTCCCCGATCTCGGCGAACGCCGCCGCGAACGCGCGGAATGGAACTTCCAGACCGTGATTTCCGATGCGGCCGAGCGGGGCGACCTCCTCCTTTCCCCGCCAGCCCAGCGCTTCGTGAGGGGCGATCCGCTGGTCGACGAACCCATCGACAACCTGCACCACTTCGAGCAGTACAACCGGTGGCTCTTCCTGGCCGCGGCCGCCTTTGCCGAACAACTGGACGACGATGCAACGCCGGATACCCCGCAGGAGGGGCCGGACGACACGCCCCCGCCCCGCCGCTCGGTCCAGGACGACTTCGCGTTCTAAACCCGGCGCGCATCCTGACCCGCCATCCAATCCGCTGCAGGACGCTCCCAGGCTTACCCAATGGTTGACAACGCTCCATCCAAATGGTAAGATTCTTACAGGCATTATTCTTACTTTTGTCTGGAGGAAAACCATGCGGATCACTTCGAAGGGGCAGGTCACCATCCCAGTCGAGATCCGTCGCAAGGCCGGTCTTTTGCCAGATACGGAGGTCGATTTCGTGCTGGAAGGCAATCAGGTACTGCTGCGCAAGAGCGCATCGGACGGCCGACGGGGGCGAACGCTGGTTGAGCACCTTTCCCGTGCCCGAACGCTCCGGATGAGCACCGACGAGATCATGCGCCTGACGAGGGGGGACTGATGGGGCTCGCGATGGTGGATTCCAGCGTTCTCCTCGATATCATGACCCGCGACCCGAACTGGTTTGCCTGGTCGGCCGAAACGCTGGAGGAGGCATGCGAGACGCACGAAATCTGCCTCAACCCGGTCATCTATGCCGAGGTATCCACCAACTTCGCTCGCATCGAAGACCTGGAAGAAGCGCTCCAAGCGTTCGAACGACGCCCCATCCCCTATGAAGCTGCCTTCCTTGCCGCGAAGTGCTTTCGCACCTACCGCCGGCGCAGCGGGAAAAGAAGTGGTGTGCTGCCGGACTTCTTCATCGGGGCGCACGCTGCCGTCGAGGACATGCTGCTCATCACGCGCGACCGTGCGCGATTCCGCACCTGCTTCCCGAAGCTCCGCATCAAGCATCCCGGCTGAACATGCGGGCCAGGCTGCGTGCCGTCGCCTCACGCCCCCGCGATGCGCGGCATGCGGGTCGGTTCGCGCTGGATCTCTGCCTGGACGCAGCGGTGCAGCAGGTCCGCCTTGATGCCCGCGTATTCAGGATCATCCCAGCGGTTCCGCAGCTCATTCGGGTCCTCCTGCAGGTCGAAGAGCTCGCCGTAGCCGGCATTCCGGTAGACCGTAATCTTGTAGCGCTCCTCGACATAGGTGCGCAGGTGAACCGTCGTCGGGTTGTGCCGGTTCTCCACAATGCAGTGGTCGCGCACGGTGTCGGCCTGGCCGCGCCAGACGGGGAGCTGGTTGACCCCCTGCATCTCGCCGGGGACGTCGATGCCGCAGGCCTGCAGGAAGGTGGGGGCGAAGTCGACCTGGCTCTGGAGCGCGTCGGTCACCTGCCCGGCGGGGATGGCGCCCGTCCAGCGCGCGCACATCGGGATGCGCAAGAGGTCGTCGTAATGGAACGGTCCCTTCGCGATGAGCCCGTGCTGCCCCAGAAAATGCCCGTGGTCGGTGGTGAAGACGACCAGCGTATCCTCCGCGAGGCCGAGACGGTCGATCGCATCGAGGATGCGTCCGATTTCCCGATCCATCAGGCTCGTCATCCCGTAGTAGCAGGCCATGCTCCGGCGCAACTGCTCCTCGGTATGCAGGTGTGAGTGGAACCCGTGAAGCGCGTTGCCGCCCTCCTCGCGGTAGGCCGAGAAGTCGGGTTCTTCCTCCTGCGTCTTGGCGAAGTGCGGGGGCATGTTGTCGTACTCGCCTTCCGCATACGCCCCCGGCTCCATGTCCTCGGGCTTGTACATGGAGGCCCACGGCTCGGGAATGATGTACGGCGGGTGCGGGTCGAAGAAGCTGGCCCAGAGGAAGAAGGGCTGCTCCGCTTCGGCCAGGCGCTCAAGATGCGAGACGGTGCGCTCGCCGATCCAGACCGAGTGGTGCAGCTCCTCCGGCAGGTCCCAGGCGCGCATGTCGCGCGTGTATTCCATCCCGTTGTACTTGTCCTTCGGGTCGTAGGGCCACTTCTGGAAGTAGTCCTGCCAGTCGGTGAGGCCCTTCTCCTCGAGCCAGAGAGCGTAGTGCTGGCCGGCATGCGACTCGTGCCCATGCATGCGGGCGGTCTCGACATGGCCGAACCCGTACCAGGGGCCGTGGAAGTCGCGCCAGAAGTCGAGGTCGCGGAGCGTGGGCTGGCACTCGATGGATTCGCTGCCGGGCTGGCTGGCGAGCGGCTGGAAGTGGGCCTTGCCGATGAGGATGGACTCGTAGCCGTGTTCGCGGTAGATGTCGCCGAGGAAACGCTTCTCCTCCGGCAGCTTGACGCCGATGGTCCAGCAGTCGTGCCAGGACGGATACTGCCCCGTGATCATGGTGGACCGGGAGGGGCTGCAGACCGGGTTGCTGCAGTAGGCGCGGTCGAAGCGGACGCCCTCGTGGCAGATGCGGTCGAGCGCCGGGGTCTGGATGCGGTCGTTGTAGACGCCGAGGGTGTTCCAGTGCTGCTGGTCGCTGGTGATGAAGAGAACATTCGGACGGCTCATCGCGGTCTCCCTTGGCGTAAAAACCTTTTCTTGACGCACCCATCCCAAACCACAATACCCATATTCGAATCATTAATCATCGTATAGGCATTCGATTCTTGCACAAGAACCGTTTTCTGATATTCTGAACCAATTGCCGAACCCGGGCGCCCGGGAGGCGGATCCGCCCGGTTTGCAAAAGGGAACCGCATGTCCGGACCCGAATCGGAAGACCTGGAGCGGAGTGCGCGCCCGCCTGCGCGCCCCGCCGTCCCGACCACCGAGCCGGCCCGCCATCTCTGCTCGCTCTGGCGCACCGAGTTCCACGTCCGCCGGCCGCTGGACCACCTCGCCCGGCCGCGCTGGGTGGCGATGGAGGAGGCCAGCGGGCCGGCCTATCGCGGCGGTGGACACTGGCGCCGCGGGGTGCGGCACTGCCTCTTCAAGCTGACGCTCTCGGGGGCGGGGTGGTTCGCCGACCGGTCCGGCGCATACGCGGCGCCGGAGCGGCACGGCTTTCTCTGCCGCCTG
>CAZKKD010000109.1:0-2014 GCA_964553265.1 uncultured Planctomycetales bacterium
CTGCAACGCCGAGACACGCCGCGAGCGAACCAGCAGATTGTTCCAGTCCCCGTCGAACGAGTTCACCTCGACGTCATCCGGCGCGTCGGTTCCGCTCTCCTAGTCGAAAAGGATGCCGGGCAGACCGGACAGCCCGTTAAATTCCTGCCCGGTAACCGCCTCCCGCTGAAAGGCGGCATTGACGTTGATGCGGCCCGGCGTGCGCATGCGCTGCGCGAGCAGGACGCGCGACACCCCCGGCCGCCGGTCGGGCCCAGCCCCGTGGCGGAGACGGGCTCGGGTTTCCGCGCGGCGGCGCCGGCATGGACGCCCCCGGCGGACCGGCGGGCGTTCCCCGACGCGGGCGCCCCGCCGGTCTCCGTCGGCTTCGGCAGGATGGCGGGCCGGACGCCGGAGCGCCTGGGGCGGATCGTGGTCGAGGCGCTCGGAAGGGCGGGGGTGCGCGGGGTGCTGGCGCGGGGCTGGGGCGGGCTCGACGCGGACGCCCTGCCCGCAAGCATCCACCGCATCGACGAGGCGCCGCACGACCGCCTCTTCCCCCGCATGCGCGCGGTGGTGCACCACGGCGGGGCGGGCGCCACCGCCGCGGGGCTCCGCGCGGGGCGGCCGACCGTCGTCTGCCCCTTCATCGCGGACCAGCCCTTCTGGGGCCGGCGCGTCCATGCCCTCGGCGCGGGGCCGGCGCCCCTGCCGCAGAAGACGCTCACCCCCGGGCGCCTGGCCGGGGCGATCCGCGCGGCCGTCGCCGACCCCGCCGTCGCCCGGTCCGCCGAAGCGGTCGGCCAGGCGATCCGCGCCGAGGACGGCGTCGCCAACGCGGTCGCCTTCGTCGAGCGCGTCGCCCGGTCCGGCCACGACTGAATGTCGGCGCCGCCGCGCCAGCGTGTCCGCACTGGCGCTTCCGCTCCTCCACGCTCACGCCGCCACGCACCCATCCATCCGCGCACCTATGCGCGCCGCACAGTCCGGGCCGCCTACTCCCGCACGGTGGCGAGGAGCTCGGCGCAGGCCTTCGCCGTTTCGGCGTTCTCGTCCTGTTCGACAACGTTCACGTTCTCGTCCGGGTCGGTGCGGTGGTTGTAGAGCATCCGGTCGGTGACCGCCCCTTCCTCGTCCAGCCACTCGGTGTAGAGGACGTCGCCGGTCCGGACCGACTCGCCGGCGTGCCACCGGCTGAAGGCGGCCTCCTTCACCGTCGCGCGGTCGTCGTCCAGGCAGGGCGCGAGGCTGGTGCCCGCCAGCGTCTCGGGCGTCGGGATGCCGGAGAGGTCGCAGAGGGTGGGGAAGATGTCGACGAACTCGGCCAGCGCCTCGGTGGCCACGCCGCCGCGCTGGTCGGGCGTGCGGACGATGAGCGGGGCGTTGAGCGACGTTTCGAAGTTGCAGTGCTTGCACCACATCCCGTGCTCGCCGAGCTGCCAGCCGTGATCGCCCCAGGCGACGACGATGGTGTTCTCCTCCAGGCCGTAGACGCGCAGCGCCTCCAGGACGCGCCCGATCTGCGCGTCGGCATAGCTCGTGGCCGCGTAGTAGCCGTGGACCAGGTTCCGCTGCAGCTCCTCGGAGAGGGGGCCCTCCTTGGGGACGTTGAAGTAGCTCCGCAGTTCGCCGAAGTTGTGCACCGCGCGGCTCGGGGCGTTCTCGGGGGCGAAGGGGTTGTCCGCCAGGTGGACGTCGTCCCTGCGGTAGCGGTCCCAGTACCCCTTCGGCGCGTTGAAGGGGAGGTGCGGCTTCAGGAAGCCGGCCGCGAGGAAGAACGGTTCGTCGCTGTCGCGCAGGCGGCTGAGCTCGTGGATTGCCCGGTCGGCGGTCTGCCCGTCGTGGTACGCATTGTCCGGCACGTCGGCGCATTCGAAGGGCGGGCCGCAATGACCCGAGGCCTTCGCCGCGGCGATCGCCTCGGGGGTGAGGTAGTTGCGCCAGCGTCCGCCCTGTTTGGACATGGGCCGCCAGGGCGCGTGGCTCCAGCTCTGGTCCTCGCAGTCGTCCATGTGGTGGAAGACCTTCCCGACCG
>CAZKKD010000109.1:2024-10618 GCA_964553265.1 uncultured Planctomycetales bacterium
TCCCGACCGAGACGGTCTCGTAGCCGTGTTCCTTGAACTGCTGCGGCAGGGTCACCGCGCCGGGCAGGTCCTCGTCCACGCGGGCGAGGAAATCCAGGAACCGCGTCGGCGTCGGCCGGCGCCCGGTCAGCAGGCTCGCGCGCGAGGCGCCGCAGACCGGCACCTGGCAGTACGCCTGTTTGAAGACGGTGCCGCTGTCGGCCAGGCCGTCGAGGTGCGGCGTCTGCATCTGGTCGTGGCCGTAGCACCCCAGTTGCGGGCGGAGGTCGTCGATGGGAATGAAGAGGACGTTCGGGCGGCGCATGGTCGATCTCCTATCGGTTGCGGAACGGGGTCGGGCCGGCGCCGACGGGGCGCTGCGGCCGGGTTGCTGCCTGTCGGGGTCAGGACGCTTCGCCGGGAAAGCCTTCGTTGCGGATGCGCTCGCCCACCGCGCGCAGGACGGCGGCCTCCTCGGGGGGGACGCTCCCGTCGGGGCGCGGGCCGGTGTTGAGAAGGAAGTTCCATCCCTTCGCCCGGTAGGCGGCGAGCTGGTCCCACACCTCCTCGGGCGTCCGCACCGGCAGGCTCGGGTCCCAGCCCCACGAGCGGATGCGCAGGATCCCGGCCACCTCCACCAGCTTCTCCGGGTCGTCGGAGCTTTCGGTCTGCATGTGCTGCGCGTCGGTGGCGCTCTCGGTCGACTGTTCGGGGGCGAAGTAGTCCTCCGTCCCGGTCCAGCCGGTCTTGTAGGACAACAGCACCTGCGGCTGGAGCGAGTGGATGTGGTCGTAGAGATCCTGGACGCGGAAGGCGTCCATGTCGCCCTGGCGCGGGGTGTTGATCCCGTCCAGCCAGACCGTCGCCACCGGGCCGTAGTTGGTCAGGAGTTCGGTGATCTGGTTCTTCATGAATTCGAGGTAGATGTCCAGGTCGTGCGCCGCGCCGGTCGCGTAGGTGAGTTCCGGCGGGTCGTAGTGCGGCCGGGCGGTGTCGCCGTACTCGTCGCTGTTGGGCGCGTGCGGGTGCTTCCAGTCGCGGCCGTGGGAGTAGTAGAGGCAGAGCCCGAGGCCGTGCCGGTTGCAGGCGGCGGCCAGCTCGCCGATGAGGTCGCGGCCGCAGGCGCTGTTGACGGAGTTGAAGCTCGTCTCCTTCGTGTCCCAGAGGCAGAAGCTGTCGTGGTGACGGGTGGTGATGCCGACCGACTTCATCTCCGCGTCGAGCGCAAGCTGGCAGATGGCGTCGGCGTCGAAGTGCTTCGCCGAGAACCAGTCCGCCAGCGTGGCGTAGGCCGCCACCGGGATCTGTTCGCGGAACTGCACCCACTCGTGCCGACCCAGAAGCGAGTAGAGCCCGTAGTGGAGGAAGAGGCTGTACTTCGCGTCGCGGAACCACGCCTTGGTGGCGGCGCGCGGGTCGGCGGCGTACTGGTCTTCGTACCCTTTCAGGAAGTTCGGGACGGCGCTGGCGGCGGCTGGCATGGCGGTTTCCTTTCCGGTTTGCGGTTGTCGAACGGACAGTCGAATGGATTCAGGGTTGTGCGTCGGCCCATCGGCAGACGCGGCCGAGGCGATCCTCGGCGTCGCTGCCGCGGTGCTCGCGGGCCCAGGCGGTGGCGCGCTGGGCGATGGGGCCGCCCCCCTCGATACGCGCCCCCAGGCCGTGCAGGTCGGCGGCGTCGCCGTACCAGGCCAGCAGCCCGCGGAGCAGCCCGTCGCGCACGGTGCGGTGGGCCGGATCGTCGAAGAGGTCGTGCTGTTCCTGCGGGTCGCCGCGCCGGTCGAAGAGCCGGCCGTCGGCGTCGTCGAGGTAGTACTCCAGCTTCCAGCGTTCGCTCGCCACCGCCAGGCTGCGCAGGCAGACCCCGGCGACGCCGGCGCGCGGCGACGGCGTCCCGTCCCGGAGCGGCGTGACCAGGTCGTAGCCCTGCATCGTGGGGCAGGTCCCGCCCGCGGCGGCGAGGAGACTGACGGTCAGGTCGGTCCAGGTGGCGAAGCCGGCGCGCGTCCCCGCGGGCAGGACGCCGGGCCGGCTCAGGATGAGCGGCACCCGCCAGGTCTCGTCGTACCAGTTGTGCTTGTCGCTGAAGCCGTGGTCGAAGTGCTGCTGCCCGTGGTCGGAGGTGAAGACGACGAGCGTCTTCTCGCGCAGGCCCGCCTCGTCCAGAAAGGTCAGCAGGCGCCCGACCTGGTGGTCGACGTAGGCCGCCAGGCCGTAGTACTGGCGCCGGAGCTCCAGGATCTCGTCGCGGGGCCGCCTGGGTTCGTCGCCGTAGCCCAGGAGGCGGCGGAGCGCCGGCGGATGGTCGTGGATCTCCCCTTCGCGGTAGTTGAGGGGCGGCAGGTCGTCCCGGCTGTACAGGTCGGCCCAGCGGCCGGGCGGGTCCACCGGGCCGTGGGGACTGACGAAGCTGCAGAACGCGAAGAACGGCTCGGCCGTTCCCGCGGCCCGCTCCATCTCCGCGATGGCGGTGGTGGCGATGTGCGCGTCGAGGCAGAGGTCTTCCGGCACGGGGTTCGGCTTCAGGTGCTCCCGCGCGCGCCCGAAGCCCCGGGCCTGGATGAACTGCCCGTAGAAGTCGTCGCACTCGCGGTTCTTCTCGCCCCACGAGACGTGCTGCACGTCGAAGGATTCGGGAATCGGCCCGAAGTGGGTCTTCCCGATCATAAGGTTCGTGTAGCCCTCCGCCTTCAGGAGATCCGGCAGCATCGGCAGATGGGTGAAGCGCTGGAACCCGTTTTCGATGCAGCCGTGGACGTGCGCGTGGGTCCCGGTCATGAGCGAGCAGCGCGCCGGCATGCAGACCGGCGAGGGGGTGTGCGCGTTTTCGAAGAGCACCCCCTCCGCGGCGAGGCGGTCGAGGTGCGGCGACCGGGCGAAATCGCTCCCCATGCAGTGCAGGGTGTCCCAGCGCTGGGTGTCGGTGGTGATGAGCAGGAGGTTGGGCCGGTCGTCAGCCATCGGTACGGCTCCTGGGTCAGGCGGTCGGTGCGTCTTCGTGCCCCGCGTCGGAGACCGCGTCGGCGGCCGGGGGCAGGCCCTCCCGGCGGATGCGCTCGCCGATGGCGCGCAGGCACGCCACGTCCTCGGGGTGGATCGAGCCGTCCGGCAGCGGGCCGGTGTTGGCCAGCAGGTTGCAGTCGTGCGCGCGGGCGTAGGCGAGGCTGCCCCAGAGTTCGTCGGCGGTCTTGTGGCTCGACGCCTCGGTGTAGCCCCAGCCCTGCGACTGGAGGGTCATGCAGATCTCGTTGTGCTTGCGGCGGTTGATGGCCCAGGCCTCGTCGGCGATGCGCGCGCCGCGTTCGTCGCCGTTCTCACGCAGCTTCTCGCCCTTCGACGCGAAGTGGAACTCGGGCGAGGCGAAGTCTTCTTCGCCGGTGGCGCCCTGCTTGAAGGACAGCAGCGCCTCCGGCCGCGCCTCGCGGATGATCCGGTAGGTCTCCTCCAGCGGCACGAGGTCGGGGAGTGCATAGTAGCCCATGATGATGTCGAGCCAGATCCCCGCGAGGGGAAAGTCGAACGCGGCCAGCTCGCGGATGCAGCCGTGCGACCACGCCCAGTAGCGGTCCCACTCCTCGGGCCGCGTCAGGACGTAGCGCTCCTCCTCGTGCTCGTAGGCCGGCCGCGCGCTGGGGAGGCGGTCGCGTGTGAGCGCATACGGGTGGCGCCAGTTGAGGATGTAGGTGAAGTAGGTGAAGAAGCCGAGCCCCTTCTTCGCGCACTGCTCGCCGAGCTCGCGGACCAGGTCGCGCCCGCAGGCGTTGTAGGCATTGAAGGCCTCGATGTCGCTCTTCCAGAGGCAGAAGCCCTCGTGGTGGCAGGAGGTGAGGTTGACGTACTTCATCCCCGCTTCGAGCGCCAGGTCGGTGATGAAGTCGGCGTCGAAGTGCTTCGGGTCGAAGCTCTCGAACAGCTGTTCATACTCCGCCAGCGGAATGGCCTCGCGGAAGAGCACCCACTCGTGCCGGCCGAGCTGCGAGTAGAGCCCGTAATGGAGAAAGAGGCCGAACGCGGCGTCCTGCCACCAGGCGAGGTTGGCCTCGTGCGGCGATTCGGTCCACTCGGCGGCGTAGTCCTGCAGGTAACGGGGCGGGGTGGCCATGGCTTCAGTCCTTTCCGGTGATTGGGTGCGTCGAATCCTCGGGTCGTGACGATTGCGCTACAGGCGTTGCGGCGGCGCGGTCGACTGGCGTTCCACGAGGTGCGGATCCACCCGCACCGTCCGCCCCCGACCGGGCGCGGCGTCGGCCGCGAGCGCCAGGCAGAGGCGCGCCAGGTCGGCCTCGCCCATGTCGACGCTCGTGAGCGCCGGCGACAGCCATTTCGCCCAGGGGGTGTTCCCCAGGCCGATGAGGCTCAGGTCGTCCGGCGTGCGCAGCCCCGCGCCGGCGGCCGCCTGGAGGATCGGACCGGCCAGGTAGTCGCCCGTGCAGACGATGCCGGTCGGACGCGGGTCGGCCGCCGCGAGCAGCGCCGCGGCCTGGGCGTGGAGCGCCTCCGGTCCGTCGTCGGGGAGCGCCTTCGGGAGGACCAGGGGCGGCAGCTCGTCCCGGCCGGCCTCGCGCATCGCCATCCGGTAGCCCCGCAGCGGCATGTGCGAGGGGCCCACCACCCACGGCCCGTCCGCCGGTTCGCGCCGCCAGCCAAACGTCAGGAGCGCGACCCGCTCGTGCCCCAGCTCCAGCAGCCGGCGCGTCCCCAGCCACGCCCCCCGCAGCGCATCGGTGCTCAGGCGGTGGCGGCGGGGTGCGTCGTCGTCGCCGTCCGGGCGGGGCGGGGCGTCGTTCACCGACAGGCTTCCGCTTACCTCGATGAGAAGCGCATGCGGCGGGACCAGTTCCGCCACCCGCCGGGCCGCTTCGCCGGTCGCGATCACCGCGTCCGCCCCGTCCGTCAGGCGCCGCACGCGCCCGGCCCAGTCCGGCGCTTCGGCCGGGGGCAGCGCCGTCACCGACCGGCCCGTCCGCCGGGCCTCGCGGCAGAGATGCGCATTGAACGACTGGAAAAAGTGGTCCTCCAGGTCGGCAAGAAAGAGAAGCCCCCCCGGCGCCCCGGCCGCCGCCCCCGGCGGCACGTACGCGCCCTGGCCCGGCCGGCGCACAATGACGCCCTCCTCGGCCAGTACCGACAGCGCCTTGCGGACCGTGGTGCGGTTGACCGAGAGATCCCCCGCCAGCGCCACCTCGCCCGGCAGCCGCTCGCCCGCGCCGTAGGATCCGGTCGCGATGCGCTCGCGCAGACGGTCGGCAATGTGCAGGTATTTCGCCGGGCGCGGCATGCAGCGATCCCCCAAAAGGAACGATAGTGGACATAAATAGACAGCTTGGGCAGAAATGTCAACCCGCTTTTCCGAATCGGTGCAGAAAAGGGCGGAAACGAGCTCCGCTCCCGTTCGACACACCACGTGCGCGCCCACGCCGGACCGCATTGCGAAGGCGTGAAACCGGCGCGCAACAGCCACGGACGGACCCGCAACAGCCTCGGACAGGCGTGCCACAGCCCCGGACAGGCGTGCGACAGCAGCACATACGCGGGGGATGCCCAACGGCGGAGCGGCGGGGTCATGCCCGGCAGCGGTCGGGCCGGGACGGCGTGCGCGCCCGGCCGGAACGACTGCGCGGGCCAGTCACGCGGTCCGGCTGCGCGACCCGGCCGCGTGGGCCGGCGTGGGCCGGCGGGGGCGGTGGCCCGGTTCATTCAGGGGGCGAGACGGGGTTGCGGCGCGCTCAGGGCGCGGGACGCTGGTGCGCCTGGGCGGGCAGGAGGACCAGCTGCTGCGGCAGGCAGCGGCGGGTCGGCTCCGGCGGCAGGTGGCCGTCGCGGCGTTCGCAGAGGAGGCGCACCAGCGCCGCGCCGATGCCGCGGTTGTCCTTGTCCACGGTGACCAGCGGCGGGGTGGGCTCCCACGCCACGGCGGGGCATTCGCGCCAGTAATTGTCATAACCCGCCACCAGCACGTCGGTATTGGGCGTGCGCCCGAGCAGGCGCAGCGCGCCGTTGACGCGCGGGACGGTGCCGTCGCTGTCGGCCAGGATCGCGGTGATCGCGCCGTCGTCGGGCAGGTGCGGCTGCAGGCGGTCGGCCAGGAGGCGGCTGCCCTCGCGGAAGCCGCGCTCGCTGTAGTCCGCGTCTGCACCGCCCGGGACAGGGATGCGCACGGGCTGCGGCAGGCCGGCGGCGGCCAGCGCACGCTCGATCCCCCGCCGGCGGCGCACATACCAGTCCTCCTGCGGCACCGACGCCCCGCCGACCTGCAGAAACCGCGTCGCGCCGCGCTGGATCAGCCACGCGGCCAGGTCGTGCGCGCCCTGCTCGTGGTCGGAAACGACCTCGTTCCAGCCGGGGCAGGGCGCATGGTCCGCGTACGTGGCGCACGGGATGCCGGGGTAGGGCGGCCCGTCGGCGCCCCTGGCGCGCCCGTCCAGCGCGATGAGCCCGCACGGCCGCGCCCGGCGGACCTGGCGGCCGCGTTCGGGCGTCAGCGCCCGCGTCTCCAGGAGCAGAATGCCCAGATCCGCCTGGAACGCCGCCTCCATCACCCCGCGGTGGATGTGGAACGCCCAGCCCGGCTCCCGCAACGTCTGATGCTGAAAGAGGGGGGCCCGGTCCACCAGGAGGACCGCCGTGGACGCCAACAGCGACGGCGCGTCGGTCCCGGCGGCGACGACGCGCCGGGTGCGGCCCGCCGACCCCTCCAGGAGCCCCTCCGCCTCCAGCGCCAGGAGCGCGGAACGCACCGCCGCGCGCGTGACGCCGAAGCGGTCGGCCAGCGCACGCTCGGACGGCAGGCGCTTGCCGGGGGCCAGTTCGCCGGACGCCATCCGGGCGCGCAGGTCGTGTTCGACGTGCTCGGACGGGCTTCGCGCGCCGAGATCCACCCCGTCGGCGGCTGTCGCACCGGGATCGGACTCTGCCATGACCCATTCCTTCCGCTTCTTTTCCGTGCAACCAAAAGGAACCACTCTATGCAACCAATTGCAACCAGTTTAGCCTGTGTCCGTGCGGGCGTCAAGTGGTTTTTGATCCGTTTGTGCGTACCGGTTTGGAAAAATACGCGCTTAATGCATTGATTCAGGCATTTCTGGCGCAGCGGGCCCTGAGAATTTCTTTTGGAGGAAAAAGAAAAACCAGTTGCAACCAGTACAAATCCGGTTATCCTAAGTACAGCGCCCCGCAAGTTGGTGAACATTCCCTCTCCCTTTGGGAGAGAGTTAGGGACAATACGGTTCAGTTAAGACGACCGGTGCGTCGTGGCATGGGCTTCCAGCCCATGATTCCACGGCCAAGATGGCCGTGCCACCGCTTAGCTGAACCGTATTGGGGTTAGGATGAGGGCGGTACCCGGCGAAATTGTTCATCTACTTGCGGGACGTTCCACTAAGGGTGTGCCGATTGGTCCACCCGGGCAACGTGAGGCCCAGCGATTCGGCAGAGGGCATTCGGGAAAGGATGAGGATATGAAGCGGCTTGCACAGGCGATGCTGGCGGGTGCGTTGGCGTTGGGGCTGGGTGCGGGGGGCCCGGCGGCGGCGCGCATGGTTACCGAGGCGCACGCGCTGCTGCTCCGCAGCGCGAGGAGGCGCCCCGAGCACAAGCCGGCGGGCGGGGCCGCGCCGGGGGGGCGGGCGCTGACCAGGTCACGGGCGGGCGGGGGCGGCTCGGTGTAGAGCACGGGGGCGCTCGAGTGGCCCCGGCCGGGTCCGCTCGGCCGGTTGTAGGTCACGCCGTCGATCATGAGATGGGTCGACCCGCCGCCGTCGAGGGCCACCGCGTCGATCGCCCCGAGCTCGCGGAACACCAGCGCGGTCTCGAACAGGGTCAGGCCGCGGGAGCCGAGCGTCTCGTCCACGGTGAGCAGGAGCACCTGGCCGGCCGGGGTCCAGCCGACCGCGGTCCGGGCACGCCGGCTGGAGGCGTGGTCGAGGGCCTCGCTGGCCAGCGTCGTGCCGGAGCTGACCTGGCCGTCCTTGAGCAGGAGCCCTCCGCCGGGCAGGGCGGCCCGCAGCCCGTCCCAGGCCTCCGGCGCGGACAGGAAGGGGGTGATCTCGACCGCGACCGAGAGCAGCGTGCCCACGGTGACGGGACGCAGCTCCTCGGCCCGGCTCCCGTGCGCCACGAGCAGCTGGGTGCCCTCGGGGATGGAGAAGGTGCGGTCCACGCTCGGCACGAACCTCTCCCGCACGGTCGTCTCGACCTGGCCCCGGGAGGGCAGCGCGACGTCGTCGAGGACGAGCACCGTGCTCAGCGCCGGTGCGGTGACGTCGCCGCCGTAGGCGCTGGTGTAGAGCATCACCTCACCCCAGGGTGCGTCGGCACCGCGCAGGGGGTCGGTGGTGCGGATCGGGCGGTTGAGGTCGGTCAGCGTGATCGGTGGCAGGGCGAGCCAGGGAGCCTGGATGGTGAGCTGCACGGAGAGCCGGTCCGTGACCAGCTGTCAGTCCTCGCGCAGACCGAGGACCGGCCGTCCCACGGGCAGGCCGCCGCGGCTGATGGAGTCCCCCGTCACGAGCCGGCCCTGGTCGACGAACAGGCCGTTGGGGACCCCACCGCGAGCGGCGAGGAAGTAGCCGCCGTTCCACGCGGCGACCGCGCCGCGCGGCAGCTCGCGCTGGACC